>NZ_QJRK01000002.1:0-208271 GCF_003205245.1 Pseudomonas sp. MB-090624
CTTTCTCGGTCACTTGCTTGACCGCTTCGATCTTGAATTCTTCGGGGTAACGCTGACGACTCATGGCACCTCCTATTTGGGCCTCATTATGAGGCTTGGAGGTGTCTACGAAACCAGGGGCGATTCACTATGTGGGCAGATCGATGGCTACATTGCTCCGCAAGTCGAGATCAGTCCTGATGAGAAATCTAAGCTTTCTGCGCTACTGAGGCGCCTGGTGGAAAAGCTAACGAACGCCTATGTGTTCAACGAGCAGCGGCACCAGTACAAAATCAGAACCTTGCAGGTCTCCAACTTTAAGGATTTTGTGAAGCTGGTGCCATTGCTTCCAGCAGAGGCGGACAGGCTCAAAGACTTGTAGGCTAATCTGAGCCCGCTTGAGCATGATGATGTGCGGAATTACTACTCCACCAAATCCATCTATCAATTTGGCACGTGGTACGAAGAGATCAAGTCGATCAAAAATGCGGTTGAGGTGCGGCGTATATAACCTGCCACGACCCCGTCAGTGCGGCCTTTTCTGCGCATGTGGAAGTTCGCGGGTTTTTAGAAGGATCATGTGCCCGAGGGAGTGGGACTAGGACCCTGGCCCATTCCGCGTAGCGGGTCAAGATGTCGATAGCCGGTACACAGGCGACAGGCCCTGTGATGCGAAAAGCAGCTGGCGCAGCGTTTCGCACCTGATGCTCATCTGTAACCTTGCAGCTGTCTTGGATGTGCACCCTATGTTCGGCTTACCTCCGGCCAAGGATGCGGCACGCATTGTGGAGTGAGCAGGTCTCCAGGTCATTGACCAGTGGTGGATCAGGTTGATCACCAGACGCAACTCTCACAGAAAGTGCTCGCCGTGACCGTCTGCTATGGGTCGACAGCGGCCAGTCGCGAATGACCGCCTTCGACCCATAGCTGCCTTTCGCGGAAGACAGCTAAACTCACTGGGACCCTCTAACGTGGCATTCGGATTTGGGATAGGAAGCTTAATGGAGCCTCGGGGTGAAGGCCTTCGTCACCGAAATCAAACCACCAATACCCCACATCATGCCAAGCACCGAGCTTGAATCCGACCTGCGGAAACGTACCGATGTGCTGGAAGCCGAGTCGCTCGTGCAGCCCGACACTGCCTTCATTCGGCAAGGCAATGCCGGCATACGCCGAGCGATATCCCAGACGCTTTAGAACCGGCAGCAGCACGTCATAGAGTTGGCGAGCAATCCCGCTGCGGCGTTGCCCTTCAGCGACATACACCGTCACATCCACCGCCCACCGGTACGCCGCACGCGCGCGGTGCTGACTGGCGTAGGCATAGCCGACTACTCGTCCTTCTCGCACAGCCACCAGATACGGGTAGGTTTGCAGCGTCGTGGAGATCCGCTCACGCATTTGCTCCACGCTCGGCACTGCCTCTTCGAATGAGATAGCCGTGTTGAGCACGATGGGCGCGTAGATGATCTGGATCTCTTCTGCATCCTCTGGTCTGGCGACACGAATATCGATTCCGCTATGCATCCGGCTGCTCCAAGCTGTTCAGGTGTTCAACTACTTCGTTGACCGTGCTGCGCGCGGTACGGGTGACGCCGATCAACGTCGCCGAGGCCAGGCCGGTCCAGTCGCCATATCCGACCAGCCAGAGGCGCGGCTCGCGGATAGAGTGCCCCCCATCAACCTCGACCCTACCGTTGTCATCCAGCACGTCCAGTGCCTTCAGATGATCCAGCGCCGGCCGGAACCCAGTACACCAGACCACAGCATCGACCTGGGTTTTCTCACCGTTGAGCCAAGCGACCCCGTCCGGCGTGAATGAGGTAAAAGGCCTTACAGCACGAAGGGCCCCGCGCTCGCGAGCCCGGACCACTGAGGGCACCATGACGATATCGCCAAGCCCACCGACCGGTGCGTCGATAACACGGCCCTCCTGTTGAGCCTTGAGGCGCTCGGTAGCCCGTTCGAACAGCACCCGGCCATCAACGTCATCAGGCAGAAACGCCGGTTCCTCCGTGGTTACCCACGTTGCGTCGGCGACCTCGGACAGCTCCGCATAGATTTGCGCCCCCGAGTTGCCACCACCAACGACCAGCACGCGCTTTCCTTGGAAAGCCTCGGGTGATTGATAATGGGCGGAGTGAATCTGCTGTCCCTGGAACAGCTCTATCCCCGGATAGGCCGGAACATAGGGGTTGCTCCAGGTCCCCGTTGCGCTGATGACGACACGAGCCTCCCAGTCGCGGTCCTTCGAGCGTACACGAAGACCACGCCCGGTCCGCTCCACAGACGTGACGCTGACGGGACGAACGATAGAAAACCCGTAGCGTGCCTCGTACTGCTCCAGATAGCTGACCACGTGATCCCTATCGGGATTACCTTCGGTGACTGGCGGCATCGGCCAGCCCGCGATCGTGCTCCATGCGGAGGGCGAGAACAGCGTCAGCGAGTCCCAGCCATGGCGCCAAGCCCCGCCCGCAGCCTCTTCGGCATCGAGCAACAGGAACGACAGCTTGGCTCGCTTGAGAAAATAAGCCACCGTCAGCGCGGACTGCCCGCCGCCAATCACAATGACATCAAGTAGTTCGCCTTCGGTGGCCATGGTTTCTCCTGTCTGGCTGGAGCGCTCAGTCTTCGCCGAACTGGTTGATGTAGTTGATGTGCGCAGGCTTCTGAATCGCCCGAGGGCGAAGCTCCTGCACCCAGGCGATCGCCTCGCGGCGCGGCATTCCGGATTCGATCAGCAGACGGGCAGCGAACAGCCCGGTGCGGCCGGAGCCGCCCTTGCAGTGGATTGCCAGGGCCTTGTTGGAAGCGAGCAAAGCGTACAACTGGTGGCGAACCTCTCCCAGCCGAGCCTCGAAGTTTTGATCAGGAGCCTGATCATCCTCGATCGGCAGCTGGAACCACTCCAACCCATGCTGCTTGGCCGCGATGCCAAGCTGGGCAACTCCGTTTTCCTGAAGCTCTGCGTCCGACATCAGCGTAACAAGCGCTACGGCACCGGCCTGCTTGAGCGTATCCAGGCTTTCAGCGAGAGCGCTGGTCTGGGTGCCCGGACAAGGCGTAAAAATCAGTACACCCGGAGCATGGGGCAAGGATTTCAATGAGTAAGGATGCGACATGCTCATGACCTCAAATAGACCGAATATTGACTCTCTTGGATAGTTCTTCCGCCGACTCTTTGCGTTCGGAGTAGCGGTCTACCAAGTAATCCTGGCGATCACGCAGCAGCAGCGTGAACTTGGTCAGTTCCTCCATCACATCGACCAGCCGATCGTAGAAAGACGACGGTTTCATGCGTCCGGCTTCATCGAACTCCAGGAAGGCTTTTGGCACCGACGACTGGTTCGGGATGGTAAACATACGCATCCAGCGGCCAAGCACGCGCAGTTGGTTCACCACGTTAAAAGACTGCGAGCCTCCACACACCTGCATCACCGCGAGGGTCTTGCCCTGGGTTGGGCGAACGGCGCCCATGGCCAGCGGTACCCAATCGATCTGCGCTTTGAAGACAGCACTCATTGAGCCGTGACGCTCGGGGGAGCACCACACTTGGCCCTCGGACCATTGCATCAGCTCGCGGAGTTCCAGCACCTTCTCGTGGGAGTCCGGAGCGTCATCCGGCAGCGGCAGGCCGGAAGGGTCGAAGATACGGGTTTCAGCGCCGAACTCTTCCAGCAGGCGCGCAGCTTCCTGGACCATCAAGCGGCTGAATGAGCGTTCGCGGGTCGATCCGTACAGCAACAGGATGCGCGGTTTGTGTGTGGAAGGATCCTTCGGCGCCAGCCGCTCCAGCGACGGCAGATCAATCAGTTCTGGTTGGACATTTGGCAGGTGGTCGTTCATTTCTGTCTCCATTGATCCAGGGCCTACAGCGCGCCGATTCGGGCAAGTTCGGCTTTCAGTTCGTCCTGGCTCAGTTGCGAGAAAGGCAGCGCAATGAAGGCGCGCACGCGCTCATCGATCTTCGCAAGTGTGGTCTGGAAGGCTTCTTCGATTTCTGTCTCACTCCCGGTGACCGCTGAAGGATCGGCCAGGCCCCAGTGGGCTTTGAGCGATGGACCGAAGAAGATCGGGCAGGCTTCGCCGGCAGCCCGGTCGCACACGGTGACAACGATGTCGGGAAGAGAACTCTCGAAGGCATCCGAGGCCTTGCTTGAAAGACCAGCGGTGGGGATACCGGCGGCTTCCAAGGTTTTCAGTGCCCGCTCATTGACCTTGCCGCTTGGGAAGCTGCCAGAACTCACAGCTTCCATACCCTCGGGGGCCAGGTGATTGAACAGCGCCTCGGACAGGATGCTGCGGCAGCTGTTGTGGGTGCACATGAACAAGACTTTCATCAGGTATCTCCGGTTCAAAAGCTCAGGCGGATGGCCAATGCGGCCAAGGTGGCAAGCAGGATCGGCAGCGTCAGGACTATGCCGGTACGGAAGTAGTAGCCCCAGGTGATGACGATGTTCTTGCGGGCCAGCACGTGCAGCCACAGCAAAGTGGCCAGGCTGCCGATTGGGGTGATTTTCGGACCGAGGTCACAACCGATGACGTTGGCGTAGACCATGGCCTCGCGCACGATGCCGGTGGCCTCGGCGGATTGGATCGACAAGGCCCCTACCAGCACAGTGGGCATGTTGTTCATGACCGACGACAGGCCAGCAGCGAGCAGCCCCGTCCCGAGGGATGCGCCCCAGATCCCGTAGCCGGCGAAAACATTGAGGATCTGCGTCAGGTATTCGGTGAGGCCGGCGTTACGCAGGCCATAGACCACGAGATACATGCCAAGCGAGAACACCACGACCTGCCAAGGCGCGTCCTTGAGCACCTTGCGGGTAGAAATCACATGCCCGCGAGCGGCGATCAGGTAGAGGATCAGCGCGCAGGCAGCAGCGATGGCGCTGATCGGAACACCCAGCGGCTCGATGGCAAAGAAGCCGACCAGCAACAGCGCAAGCACCCACCAGCCGGCAACGAACGTCGCTTTGTCGCGGATAGCGGCCTCGGGAGCCTTCAGTTGGTCGAGTTCATAGGTACGCGGCAGGTCCTTGCGGAAGAACCACAGCAGCATGCCCAGGGTGGCGGCGATGCTGACCAGGTTCACCGGCACCATGACCGAGGCGTACTCGCTGAAACCGATGCCGAAGTAGTCGGCGGAGACGATGTTCACCAGGTTGGACACCACCAGCGGCAGGCTCGCGGTATCGGCGATAAAGCCTGCTGCCATGACGAATGCCAGCGTCGCCGCCGGGGAAAAGCGCAGGGCCAGCAGCATGGCGATGACGATCGGAGTCAGGATCAGTGCCGCACCGTCGTTGGCGAACAACGCCGAGACGGCGGCGCCCAGCAGGATGATGAAGGCAAACAGCTTGCGGCTGCTGCCCTTGCCCCAGCGCGCCACGTGTAATGCCGCCCACTCGAAGAAGCCCGCCTCATCCAGCAGCAGGCTGATGATGATGACGGCGATGAAGGTGGCGGTAGCGTTCCAGACGATCTGCCAGACCACGGGGATATCGGACAAGCTCACGACGCCCGCCAGCAGCGCCACGACGGCCCCCAGTGCGGCACTCCAGCCCACACCCAGGCCTTTGGGCTGCCAGATGACGAGAACGATCGTCACCAGGAAAATCATAAATGCGATCAGCATGACTACAACTCAATCAGCGAAGGGAAGTCTCAAGCACAAGCAACAGGGTTCTGCGGCCGCTCGCCCATTTCGGCAAGGCGCAATGCATCGGGGCTCAACCATTCCTGGTTGGCATCGACCACTCCCTTCAGCATCGCGTCCACCCACTGAGGCAGTTCGGGGTGCAGTCGGTAATACACCCATTGACCCTTGCGGCGATCCATCAGGATTCCAGCCTCGCGCAACTGGGCAAGATGACGGGAGATCTTCGGCTGGCTCAGCTCCAGCGCGTGGGTAAGTTCGCAGACACAGAGTTCGCCTTCACGGGCGATCAGCAGGGTCATCCGGGCCCGGGTGTCATCAGCCAGGCATTTGAAAACGATGGGGGGAGTCAGTGTTTCCCGCATGTGCCCTCCTGAGGAATGTATGCACGGCCAATATCTGGAAATTCGAATATATGCTGATTTGTATATGCGGTAAAGCAGATATTTACAATCGACTCGCCTTACGGGACGTCATAGAACTGGAAAAAGCCCGCGCTCTAGGCCCTATACTGGCCGTCGATACCATCCCCAGAGTTCCCAATGAACCGGTCTGATATCTCTGTCCGATTGCTTGATACCGATCAAATCCAAGGCCTAGCTGCGCATCTGACTGCTGCGGGCTTGCCGACCCAAGACCTTTTGCAGCCCGGTCGAATGTTCTATTCCTTTCACCGGGGAAAAACGGAGCTGGGATACGGGGGCATTGAAGGAAGCGGTCGGACTCGTCTGATTCGCTCACTGGTTGTCGTACCGGCCCAGCGAAGGTCAGGGATCGGTAACCTGCTGCTCAGAGCACTTGAGCGAATAGCGGAAGCTGACGGAGCCCAAAGCCTTCATCTGCTGACCACAACAGCACCCGACTTCTTCGCGGCTCGGGGATATGAGCAGAGAGACCGATCCCAAGCCCCAAAGGCAATTTCCAGTTCGGAGGAGTTCAACAGCCTCTGCCCGACGTCTGCGGTTTACATGGTGAAGGAGCTTGGCGACATAAACTCGGTGTCACCACAGGTAACTCGCCTCCACGGACGTCAGTGAGTTCATTCTCAGGTGTCCCAGGAGCGAGTCCTGCGCCCCCCGAGAGATGTCAGTTAAGCCCGACCTCCGGCTCAACAACGCTCTGGATAATGATGTCGAGGTGATGACCAGTGTGGATAGGGTGCTGATTTATGACCGCTCAATAGGACATGCCGGTTTGCTATGGCGTGACCTGCAGTCATGGTACGAGGAGAAGGAAGGGCTCAGTAAAGGGGAGGGCAAAAAGCCCTTGTATCAACGCTTGAGCGAGAGTCTCAAGGGCACATCGAAGGTGCGGTTACTGGCGTTCACAAGCTTCTACAAAGCGTTCCCCAGGGAGAACGTTCCAAACCTCCCAGCTCTACTGCCAGAGGTCTGGTTTCACTGGGATCCGCAGACGGTTGCGCAACGTGGCAAAGACGCGTTGCTCCGGTCGCGGATGGATTTTCTTCTGCTGCTGCCCGGCGGTGTCAGGATAGTCATCGAAGTCGACGGCCAGCACCATTACGCAACGGATGATGGCCGAGCTAGCCCGCAGCAATACTCGGACATGGTGGCTGCCGACAGACTGCTCAGGTTGTCAGGCTATGAAGTGTATAGGTTTGGGGGATACGAGCTTGGTCAGTCTGGCGCTGAAGAGATGCTGGTCCGGTTCTTCCGAGCACTATTTGATCGATACGCTTTGTTATGACAGCGTGATGTGATGAGCTCGCCTCGCTTTTCGGCAAGGTTGTGTGCATAGGTCTGAATAGCCCTGCCATGTTGTATAAAAGGTTGGGATGTTTAGACATACCTTGTGGTCTCCAGTAAATGCACCAGCACTATCAGTGTCACCTTACTGACTGCCACATCCCACACGGTTCGCGAATGAAAGGCTGGGTAGTTCCGGGCTTTAAGGGATTAAAGTCAAAAACGGATTGTTGGCGGGAAGTTCGCTCGAAATTGATCTGGCGTCGCGTAACAAGTAGCCATTCAATGAGCTGGCTTTGCGGGGACCTCTGACTTCGCAACTCCAAATATTCCTACCATTGGGCTTTCTCAGATGAGCATCCAGCTTTTCAAATTGACGTTGGATTCGTCGCCAGGCGTCGCTTTGAGGGTCTGCTTCGGCTGACCCTGGGTGTTCGGCGGCGTAGCGTTGGAAAATGCCCGGGGTGACCATGAAGAAAGTGCCGTCTACGGTGTGGACCTTGGCCTTGCTGTCGTTGACCACCAAGCGATGACTGCGGACACCGTCGCGCAACCACTCGAGGAAGGCCACCCCCTCGGTATCCTTGGATGGCGCAGTGGTGGATTGCAGGCTTCCCGCGCTTGGTCCAGTGTCGACCTCGTTCTGTTCTTGCAACATGTCCATCAAGTCGTCGAGATAGTCAAAATCCTGGTTCGGGTGCTCGGGTACGGGCTGTTTTTCTTGCGGCGTTGGTTGTGGTCGATCCAAAGCCGACTCGCAGGTTTCACCGGCCGGCAGAGAATGTTCCATCATCGGCTCAACCGTTCCTCTAAAGCAGTCTGGCCGGGGTTCATCGGCCCAAATCAGGCTCGGTTGCAGGCGGAGAAAGGTAAAGCGATGTTGCCAGTCATCGACTGTTACGTTGGCATTCCATACCGCTTTGCCCTCAGGTGTCGCGTCCACCAATCCATGTGACTGCAGTTCATCGAACAAAGCGATGTTGGAGGAGGGAATACCATCCACGGATTGAGCCAGCAGGTAGGCACGCAGTTTGTCAGTCGCAGTTTTGCTGACCAACCATAGGTGGTCCTCGGTGAGCCAGCCGGTGGCGCCGGGCTGGTTGAGCTTGAACTCGTTTTTGACCAAGTGGCGTAGCCCCATGAGCAGGTGATGCTGTAGCGAGTGCTTGGGTGCCTGCAAAGCTTTCGCGGGATTGGCACCGATGTTTTGCGCGGTGGATACCCGGTCAGCTTGCAGCACCAACTCCCCGAGCGTGCCGGCGAGTTCATAGTGGTCAGCCAGCAAGGACAGCAATTGCCCCCATAAGACGGGGTAGCTGCTGAGCCAGTCGAGCAGGGCGGGGGTCAGGATCTGCGTATACAACAGCCCAGCGGCGGCACCGTGTAGCTGGTAATCCCGGTCGGGGTGGTAGCGGAAGCGGTATGGCTGGTTGAGGGGGCCGTGCCAGGGGTGCCAGCGTCCACCATTCTGGTACTCCACCTGGAGATCGACGGCAATTTTACCAACGTCATGGAGCAGGGCGCCGTAGGCAATGGCGGCGCTCCAAGCATCAGCCTGCGCGGCCTGGTCTTCCGGTGCAGCACCACTGGGAAGGAGGTAGGACTGGCGTAACTTCAGGCTGCACGCCACCAGTTCCAAGCCGTGGTCGAGCATACCCCCAGCATAGGCATGATGATGGCTTTCACTGGCCGGTAGTTGCTGCACATAGCTGGCGTAGCGACGAATCGGTTCAAGGTAGAGTTGTTCGAACTGTAGCGGGGAGAGGGCCGTGAATTGCCAGATGCGTTCGAGCAGCTTTTTCCGGTGGCTGACAGTGAGCAGTGATTCCGCCGACAGTGGTTGATGATAGCCCACGTGGGCGGGGGCGGTCTCTTCGGGAAGGCCTTTTTGAGGTTTGAACCACCAGCGTTTCATCGCAGTACCTGCCTCGTGTTCAAAAGGTCCTTTTGCCTTTTCGGATAAGCCTCTTACCCTTGCGCCCCCTTCCATTGACACCATTACCCTTTACCGCCTTGGCCTTTTTCGCGAGTGCGATAATCCGAAGTCTGGCGCATCGGGTTAGCCGGCCGAATCGGCATAGCCGACCCTTTCGAGTGGGGGTAGACTGACCGGCATAATGTTTCTGAGCTGGGGCGCTGATGACGCTGAGTGATGCTGTATTGATCGTGCTGCTGGCGGACCGGATTCATGGCACAGATGCTGCCATTCGGCCTGCCGCCAAGCGCTGTGCGAAAAAGATGCCGCGCAGCCAGCGCGACGTCTTGTTCAAAATTGGCAACAGCGCGGCGCCTCGCGAAGTGGTGGCGCATCTCTGCCAGAACTTGGCTGATTGATCTGTCACAGAGTTTTGCAATTAATGAGCATGAAATGACTCTTAGATTGGGAATTAATACTCGGATATTGAGTGTGTCTCAGTTAGTATTCCTACATGTGTCTCATACCTAGGAAAAATTTCTCATGTCCAAACTTGCCGAATTCAAAGCACTGGAAGCGCAACTGGCCGCGCAACTTCAACAGCTGGATGCGATGAAAAACGATTCCGGCCTGAAGCAGGAAATCGAGTTTGAACAGAAGCTGAAAGCCTTGCTGGAAGAGTACGGCATGAGCCTGCGTCAGGTGATCACCATTCTGGACCCGTCCAAGGGCGTGAGCGTGAGTGCCGCAAGCGTGTCGAGCGGCACTAAGCGCAAGCCGCGCGACGTCAAACGCTACAAGAACCCGCACAGCGGCGAGGTCGTGGAAACCAAGGGTGGCAATCACAAGATCCTCAAGCAGTGGAAGCACGAACACGGCTCGGACGTCGTCGAGAGCTGGCTGGAGTAATCGACTGCGCATTAGCGGTCCATACCGGCCCTGCCGAAAAACAAAGGCCCCAAATCGGGGTCTTTTTGCTGATTGAAGGAAATCACGCCGTGAGTCGCTCCGGCGCTTCTGTGGTGCGGTCGGCCTGCAGTGCCAGCAGGAACTCCGAGGCCTCACGGGCCTGGCCACTGGCGCGGAAAATCGCACGCTTGTCTTCCTTGAGGATCTTCAGCCAGGAGGCCAGGTACTCCTCGTGGCGCAATTCTCCCTGGGTGGCGGTCAGTGCGCAGAGAAACGCTGCACCCATTTCCGCGACCAACTCCTCGAAAGCATAGGCTGCGGAACCGAACGCGTGCCCGCCGGTGATGCCATCGCGATTCAGGCGCGATCGATGACCTGACCAGTGAGTCAGCTCATGCAGGGCTGTCGCGTAGTAGCTGCCGACGTCCTCGAATTGAGCCTTGGTGGGCAGCTGGATGCGATCGCGCAGCGGCTGATAGAACGCGCTATCGCCATAGCAATGCTCGATCTGCGCGCCGCTCGCGAGCAACAGCTGCTCGGCTTGGGTATGGTCGATAAACGCCGGTGGCTCGGTGTGCTCATCAAGGTCTGGCTCCTCGCCAGGCAAGCCTTCGGTCTGCTTGATGTTGAACAGGCAGTGCGTGCGCAAGAGGGCGAACTGCACCATCTTGATGTTGCCCTGGTCATCGCGAACGACCTGGCCGTTCTCGTCGTGCGCCTCCTTGCTCATCGGTTTGTACAGCACCGCGAGGGTGGATTGCTCGCCCTTGCGTACATGGCCACCAGCTTTGCGTGCCTGGTTGAAGGTCAGCCAGCGATCCTGAGTGAAACCTCGCAGGCGCGCCTCGGCCCACAGCAGTGGAATGTTGATGCCGGCGTAGGGGCGTCTGGTGATGGCGTTGATGGGAAAAGGGGAGTCAGCACTTGAACCGGTGGTGGTCCAGGGTTTGATCCAGGGGATCACGCCTTGGCTCAAAGCGCTGACGATCTTGTTGGTGACATCCTGATAGACATCTGACATGGCGTTCTCCGGGCGTGTAGGGGGAACGCTGCCCAGCCGGGAAGGGTTCCCGGTGGGGTAAAGTGAGGCAGTAGCTGTGCTGACAAGGTCAGAGGGCGGCGATATCTACTACGGTCTCGCTGGGTAGCCGGATGAGCAGAAAAGCCGGGCCGCTGTGTGGCGTGATGCGAGCCAACTGAAGCTGCGGCAGGTGAGCAGATACTGAAGTGCCGTTTTGCCGCAAGCGGTCGAGTTGCAGCTCGATGGGGCAGTGTGAAGCACGCAGAGCCGAAGTCAGCACGCTGTTGAGCAGGACTGCCAAGCGCAGGCCTGACTGTCCAATCGGTTCCTCGCCTGTGGCAGGTTCAATGAACTGCTGCCAAACGCCTGGGCTCAGCACCACCGCATCGGAAAAGCGCTTCATCCTGGACATTGGGACCTCCGCGTAGCTGATCCCGCGACATCTCATGTGAGGTTCGTGCATGGATCTGCTCAATCCGAGCAAGGCATTGAGCAGGGTGCGTCCATGTATTAAACCGCGCTTGGACGTAAGGTCAATCTCCGGCCATACCTCCAATAGAGTGCTCTATCCAGGGTGTTCCAAGGGAGACTTTCCGGCCTTGGGCTCCTGACAAACGGCGATCTTCAACCGACTGAAAAAGGATGCGAGAGGAGCCCAGAGAGGCCGGTTAAGGTGCCGCTCTGGGTAAGCGTGGAGCTCGCTTCTGCGTTCAAGATTTGCCTGCCGGATCAACCTCGGCGGCCAGGTACAGGTGGGTGGAGGTAGCCTCTACCACCAGCGATCCTGCAGTGCCTCGAAGGCTGGCGAGGACAGGATCATCGATGTCGAAGTACTCGGCAAAATCATCGCCGCCGAATACATCGCGGGCGCGATTCCACCAGGTGTCGAAGTCGTCGACGTTGGGGTTGCAGCCAGTGGCATAGGCCACGCGTTTGCGGCCACCGCCATCCGGTTTGCTTTCGCCGATCTCGGACATGAGGTAAACACCGTGGTCCTTCACCAATATCAATCTGCAACCATTGATACCGGCCTCGGCCAACACGGCGTGAAGTTCAGTGCCTCTGAAACGCAGCATGATGAGATCCTCCAGAGGGTGCGGAGGAACGCCGCCCTGTGTGGGAGAGTTCCCAGCACTGGAATGGATGTGAGTAGGGTGCAACGAAGACGCAGGGTCAGCGAACCCTGGGAATTAGCAAGCGTTCATCACCGGGGAACGATGACCATGCGAGCTGCCGAACGCGAATCGCATTTTGGGGTAACCATCACATCGTGACGTAGCCTCAAAGGTTACGGCTACCTGGGGTGCTGGAAAACCAGCGATTGCATAATTGGTTTACCAAGCGAACCGATGTAGCGTCAATGGCGCTTTTCGGTGGATGCAATGTTCCCTATCCAATGAGCGCCACCGGCGATAATCCGCTTAGTCCGAGTGATCAACGGTCATGGAATTTAGCGACGGAGGAGTAAGCTAGAGCTTGGATCCAAATTCGCGGTAGCGGCTTGGCCGCGATCGCAGTGACGGGTATCGGAGGCAATCAAATGTCGACTTCAGCATCCTCGACTTCTGGCCGGACCGGCATCGGCAGGCATCTCATCAGTGCTGCGGTTGGTGCTGGTCGGAGGGTGCGCCGCCTCGAATTGTCAGTGTTGCACTCCAACATATTGGCTTCAGTGCCGTTCAAACATCGGCAAATCGCTTTGCAGCTTTGCAAGCTGCTCCTATTGCTCGCTGTTGCGTCGTTTGCGTTGGTCATAGCAATCGGAATGGTTGCTTTGTGGACCATAGCGGCGCTGCCTATTTCTGCACCCGACAATGAGCCCGATGTCTTTGAGGTAAGCCATCCTCGTCATCGTTTAAAGTATCCTGAAATGTACGATGATCACGGATCACTTCGTTAGTTGTGATTACTTGAGCTTGTGGGCGCCTCCAACGATGTGGGACGATCCTTTTCCTGCTTGGAGTTTGGCGCTTTCTGCGCCTTGAGTTAGCAAGCTTTGAACGTTGCTGCCAACGTTGTAACCCGCCCAGCTCATCGCGCCGAGAAAAAACATCGGTAGTACTAAAAACATAGCGCCCATGACGTATTCGATCACCTGCGCGGTAACTGTCCCGTCCATGAGGCCTGCTGTCGGCAACGACAACAGCGCCTGGTCTGTGACCGATACCTGGTTGTACAGCGTTTCGAGCATGCTCGAGTCGATCCAGCGCGCGAGCTCCCACCAGAAGGTGAGCATGTGCAGCGTGAACAGCGCGAACGTGATCGTCATTAGCGCTTTGAGCTGGTACGTGCTGATCAGCAGTACCAGCGGCAGGCTGATAATCGTTCCCATGATCAAGAAGGCCTGGACCATCGGCAATGCTGCGCGTAGCGCATTCATTGCCGGGAAATTACTGAACGAGCCTAGGGCCAGGCCGGTGTTGGTGGCCAGGTTGTTCAGCCCTTGCGTCAGCGAACCGCCGCGGGCGCTGCTGCCGTAGTCCTGGAACACCTGCCCAGGCGCCATGCTCAATGACTGCTGGCGTGGGCTCACCAGCTCGCGCAGAGTTGCATCTTCGACCTCCGCAGAGGTGCGCCCCGTCAGCCAGCCCCGTAGCTGCGATAGCAGTGATGAATCAACCGCGGCCACCAAGCGATCGCGCAGTCCGATCGTGCCGTCGCTCCACCACTGCTTGCAGGTGGGGTAGCCGGCGCCGCTGTCGAGCTGCGGCAGGGAGGTGTCTCGCGTCTCGTCGTACGGCCAATCGACCCGGGGCGTTCGCGAGCGGTCGGTATCGTAGTAGCCCGGTGTGTTGAGAAGGTACGTCGAGCCAATCCAGGACGCGTCGTAGCTCTGTGACTCGTCCAGCTCGGGGCGATTGGTGAACAGCCGCGAGCGCGAAAAGCCGTAGCAATCCCGCGTGAAGTCGGCGACTTCCTGCAGTAGCACCTGGTCATTGATGCGCGAGCTGTCGATCTCCATGCGCATCGCGCGGATGTCGGGTGCACAGGGAATCGACGCGGTCGCTGCGGCGGTGATGCCTTTGCTCATGGCATGCACGAGAAACCACCACACCGGCACGTTCGCTGATTTCTCGCCGATGGTATTGAAGCTCGTGCCCCAGGCCGTGTCGGCGGGCCTGGCCATGGACACCCCACAGCGCTGGCTCGCGGCATCGTCGAAAGTCACAGAGGACAGGTTCAGCGGGAAGAACGGCATGCAGCCAAACAGAATGACCACGTAGCTCATCCACAAGCGGTTCTCGACGCGAGGGATCGATAGCAGACCTTTGTTTCCCTCGTCGGCCCCCTGTTGGCGCGCCGATAGCCACTCCTGCAGGATGATCGCGCCGAAGGGGGCGGCGAACAGCCCGGTGTCCGCCAGCGTGTTCCAGATGCCGTTGTTGATGATCCAGGCCAGCAGCGACAGGTAGTACTCGAGGTAGCTGTTGGTGCTCATGCTCATGGCTACACCTCACACGCGAGACAGTTCGACCAGGATGATCGAGCTGAAGCCGATCAATCCCAGACGCTTTAGTCTTTGCTGGTCCACAGGCGCAGGCCGTATGCGCAACGCGGCGGCCCAACCGGTGAAGATCAGGGTGTACAGCAGGACGCGCCACCACGCGAAGTAGGTGGCAGTTGACCGCGTTGGTGCGAGCCAATCCAGTTGGGCGGCGGGCAGTTGTAGTGCCATCCAGGCAATCAGCAACATGATCAGCATGGTGCCGAGGATCAGCAGCACGTGGGCGATCGAGGACCTCACAGAAAGCGGGATCATGGCGTGCTCCTCTCCTGTTCAGCCCGACGCAGTCGGTCCGGCTCCGGGTCGCGTTGATCGATGTTCCGCGAGGCGTCAGCACCGCCGGCGTGACGATCGAGGACCAGGCTGGCGGTATTGGTGGCCAGTGACTGGCGTACTTGCAGCTCGGTTTGCAGCAGGCGGATCTCCCGTTCCAGGGTTTCGACGTTGCTGTTGAGGGCGGTGGTGGCGGGCTGCGCCGATGCCACGTTCGGTTCGTGGCTGCCGGCGAACAGCGTGCGCTGTAGCAGCATCGCCTTGTAGATCACGCTGGACAGCGCGGTCTCACTGGCCAGGCGCCGGGCCAGCAAGTTCTGGTCGGGGTCATCGCGCAGCCCCTCGATGACGCCGCGGGAGACCTGCAACAAGGGGCTGGAGACCTTGCTGAGGTTCTCTGGGGTAGGCTGGTTGGCACCCGAGACCATGTGCTGCAGTCCTTCCAGGTGTTCCGTGTAGGTTTCCTGGATCAATGGAGACAGGCCCGTACCGGCGGTGACTCGCAACGTCTCGCAGTCATCGCAGGTTTCCACCTCGGTTTCACCGAGTACCCGTGTCGCCCATTCTGAGGCGTCCTCGGGGCTTGACCATGCCTGGCAGATGGCGCCATTCTGGCAAGCCGAACCGAGGGCTGAGGTGTCCTCGGCGGATCGGTTGTGCAGCAGGTTGTAGCCGGCCTTGACCACATCCGAAGTAACCCGGATGGGTTGCTGGCCGTTGCCACCGGCTTTGTGCCCGCCGACCCAGCTGACGCCGTTGTTGCCGTTGTTCGACTCGGTATCCTTCACCGCCATTACGGCATCACCGCCGGACTGCTCGAGGTTGTGCTGCATTTCCTGATTCTGAGCCAGCGCGCCCCAGCCGGCCTGGTCGACCTTGTCGGCCATTTTCGCGGCCATCGCCTGGCAGGTGAGCTTGGAACGATCGAAGTCGATGCGCCCCTGCAGCACGCCATTGCTCAGCAGCTCATACAGCCCGGGGTTGGCGCGCTGGATGATCATTGCCGGAAGCGACATGACCGCCTGTGTGGCGTTCTGGATGACGTTGCCCATGATCTGCTGGAAGCCCTGTGTGGCACCATTGAGTTGGTTCTGCAGGGTGTTCGAGAGGTTCATGTTTCCGCACATCATGTTGGCGCGCCAGGACATGCCGACGCCGAGGCCGTTGGGACGGTAAAGCGAGGAGGGCGCTCCCGCCGCGGAGCCGCCGCCGATGGTGTACATCACGCGGTCGTCCAGGACCGGTGCCTGGTCACCGAGGTGGTAGCCGTTCTCTGCGGCATGGCCTGCGGCACACACGAGGAAGCAGACCAACCCGAGCGCGAGGTTTTTCATCATTGACCTCCATCAAAGTTGATGCTGAACAGAAAAGTCTGACCCATACGTTGGCAGCAGCGGTAGGGCCGCCACAGCGACCAGGCATAGGCGCCGTCGGCGCTCTGGATCGTTGGGCTGGGGAAGATGGCGCAGGTGTTCTGGATCACCGGGACCAGCAACTGCCAGCGGTGGTTGTTGACGTTGTTCTCCATCACCGGCTGGGGCGGCCAATAGCCGGGAGCCGGCATCGGCTGCAGCGGTAGATAAACGTGCGGCTGGCCGACGCGGGTGATGAAGTCGCTGGCGCGCTGGGCCATCACGGCAGCTGCCTTGAAATCATCGGGCTGCACCAGAAAACCGTGGCGCGGATACACGCTGCCCCACATGTCCCCGAGAGCCTGGTTGCCAATTTCGCGCATCCCCGGGACCAGTGCTTGCGGGTAGACAGACTCGGGAATCGCCTGGCGCCACGCCAGCGGGTCGAGTGTACTGAGGTAGTAGGGCACAAACGGCACGCCTCCGCTCGGGCATGCATAGCCGAACGTGTGCGCCAAAGCGGTGAGGGCTGCCCCGCCGGGATGCCCAATGCCGTCGACATTCTTGAATCGGGGCAGGTTATCGCGCTGCGGCGAAGGCGTGATCAGGTTGCCACCCCCTTGCGATGCCGGCGTCGGTGCCGACAGCGCCGACATCTCGCTCCAGGGATTGGCGCCGGTGTCGGCATAGCTCGATACCACCAGCTCGGGAATGAAGTGACGGATCTTCGGTGAGGTTCGCACCGTACAGCCGAAGGGCGTACAGAGCAGCCAGTAGCAGATCCCGACGATCCGATACTCCAGGCACTGCAGTGAAGTGACGGAAGCGATAAGGGTAGGCGTGGTCAATGCCAGACACTGCTCGGCGGCGACCAGCAGAGCTGCCGCGGTGAAGGCATGGCCACGGCGAGCCTTTCTGGGTTTCGGCGCTTTGCTTCTGGTGAGGGCGGTGACGTTCATGGGCAACGCTCGGCAGGTGGCAGCGGTGTGCATCCGTGCGCCAAGTTTCAGCATCCCGGATCCGGTGCTGGAGGAGGGCGGACAAACCGAGTCCGGGGTGATCGGTTTCGTCGGGCGCTCGATTTAGCGGCGCGAGATAAGCAAAATGGCGATGGAGTACAAATGTACTCCTGTCGATTCTCGCTTAACAAAAGGGCTCGGATAGCCCTGACGGTGTCGTTCACGAGATGCCGCGCAGGCGATCAATCTCTGCCGCGACCTGCAGGGCGGCTTCCAGCTCGGACTGCTGGTGCTCTTCCATCAATCGCCAGCGCTGAGCTTTTTCCTCGGGCTCGGTCATGGCTAACGCGAGGTACAGGCTCGGTGGTACCGCGCGGAACAGCGTCTCTAGGTTCTTCGACAGGACTACGCCTTCGGTGTATTTGCCCGAGGCCTTGCTCGCGGAGAGCAGCAGCGCTTTCTGCGCCGGCGTGAGTTTCTTGAAGCGAGCGATCTCCTCGATTTCTGCTGGCGGCATATTCAGGCAGATCCACCACTCGATCATGTTGAGCATGGTCTGCGCCGCATCGGGCAAGTCGGCCATGTTCTGCGTCGCCAGCCAGAACCAGGCGCCGAGCTTGCGCCACATCTTCGTGCCCTTGACCACAAAGGGGGCCAACAGCGGGTTCTTGGTGATGATGTGGCCTTCGTCGGTGACCATGATGATCGGTCGCCCCAGGTACTGATCGCGCTCGGCGATGTTGTTCACCGTGTTCATCAGGCTGATGTAGCTGATGGACATCTGCGCCTCGTAACCCTCACGGGCGTACGTGGCGAGGTCGACGATCGTCACGTCGCTCTCCGGCCAGGGTGTGCCGGGCCGGTCGAACAGGGCACCCTCAAACCCCTGGCAGAACAGGTCGATGGACTCGGCCATCTCCTGCGCACGCTCACGGCGTTTGTCGGGCAGGTGGGTGTCGCTGGCCACCTTACGCAGGGCATCGCGGACATGCCGGGCCAGCACCTGCTGCTCAGTCGTCGCGCAGTGCCGGGCGGCCTCAAGGATGCATTCGCGGATCAGGCTGCGGTCTGCCCGGGTTAGGCGCGCTTCTTCCTTGGCTTCGCCGCCGGTGATCATCAGCCGCGCGGTGATCTCCAGCTCGCCCAACACATCGCGCTGTTCATCGTTGTCCGGCTCGGCCTCATCCAGGTCTTCGGTCGACAAGCTCGCGACCTGGTCCGGATGTTCGATCAGGCGCCGGGCATGGGCGAACGGCGCCAGGCTCACATCGCTGCCCGGTTTGAGCTGAACCTTGTTAACGGACAGCCCGAGTGTGGCGAAATAGTCGCCCTGCAGGCCGAAGGAGTTGCCCGCTTCGACGATGAACAGTCGCGGCCGGTACACGGCCATGACCTGCATCAGGATTGAAACCAGGGTGGCCGACTTGCCGGCGCCGGTCGGGCCGAACAACAGCAGGTGGCCGTTCATGGAGCGGTCAAAGCGCGACAGCGGGTCGAATGACAACGGCGCGCCACCGCGGTTGAAGAAGGTGATGCCCGGGTTGCCGGTACCGATGCTACGTCCCCAAAGCGGCAGCAGGTTGGCGACGTGCTGGGCAAACAGCAGTCGGGTGTACCAATTGCGTGTGTCCCGCGCCGGGTTGTAGACCATCGGTAACCAGCGCAGATAGCTGTTGCACGCGGCCACTTCATCGCCCTCGCGCACCGGCTGCAGGCCGGCGCCGAGCAGGACGTTGGCAGCTTGGACCGAGCGCTGGCGCAACTGCTGTTCATCGGCACCGCGCAAGTACAGTGCCAACGTGCCGCGGTACAGCTTGTGCTGGCGACCAATCAGCGCGCGGGCTTCTTCCACGTCCTGTCGAGTCTGCGTCGAAGCGAGGTTCTCACCGATAGCTTTGCGTGCCAGTCGGTTGAGCTGCTCCTCGAGCACATCTTGGGGCGTGATCACCAAGGTCAGGCTCATCACCGACTGCTCGGGCAACTGATCGAACAAGGCATTCAACGCTTCGCCTTTGCGCGTTTCGCCGGTCAGCTGGCCGATATGTGGTGGCCTGCGCAGCTTGTCGACCACCATCACAGCGTGGGGCTGCTGATCGAAGTACCACAGACCCTGCTCGCTATTGGAGTGCGGCTCCTGAAAGAACAGCCGCTCGGCGAAATCGTGGTCGAACGGCAGCGGCAGCTCCTCGCCGTTATCCACTTCCGGGTAGGGCACACGTCGATAGAACGCGGCGGGGGATTCGCCAGTGAGGGCAGGAGCCGGGTTGAACCAAGGTAGCAACCAAGCGTAGAAGTCACGCCCGGTCAGGCGTCGAGGGCTGACTCCGCAGGCCTGCAGCGAGGCCATCAGGCGGTCGCAGGTGCGGTTCAACAGCTGAACCGGGTTCTGCCCATCATCGTCGGCCTGCTCTCCGAGCCAGCGATAGACCACCAGACGAATCCGCCGATTGCTGCCGCGCCAGGGGAGGTGAGACACCACATGGTCGTCGAACAGCCCGCCCGGTTTGCCGACGGCGTCGAGGTGACGCTGCATCGACGCAAGGAAGGCTTCGGTGAACGGCGTACCTCGCGCGCGTGGTGCGATATAGCGCTCTAGGCGTTCAAGGTACGGGGCGAAGTCACTGTCGTCCTGGCAGAAGAACTGCACCACCCAGGGCGCCTGGTCGAACTCGTCGAAGCTGTCTTGCAACGCATCTTCCAGCGCATCGCGCGCTGCCATCAACCATTCGGGCTCGCGACCCTCGGTGCCGATCGGCTGCAGCTCGAACACAGCACCCACCGATCGGTTGTCGTCGAGCAGAAAGCACTGCTTATCTTCGAGGTATTCGACCCAGGGCAGATGGTCGGCGAAGCTGGGGTTGTGCGCGTATTGCGCGGCCTCATCGGCCAGCGTAGCCCGCCGACGCTGTATGGGGCGCCAAGGCTGCCAGCGCGGCGGGTCGCGAGTCGCGTCATCGTCCATCACAGATCGTCCAGGCGCTCGCCGGGCAGCGCGTACTGGACCTTCTCGTACAACGGGAATACGGTCTAATAGCCTGGCACCGGCGTCTGCTGAGTACCGGCCAAGTGCGGGTACACATACATGACCAAGTCCGGGTTGGGCAGGCGCGGGAACTGGGCACGGATCTCGTTGGCCGCCGTCCGCGTATAGGCGCTCTGGTCGTTGATCAGGCGCTCGGGATCAAGCACCGGACGACGCAGTTCTCCACGCGCCTCCAATAGCTGTTGCTGAGTACCGACCGAGCCACCGCCGTTCCAAATATCCAGCATGGTGTGTTCGCCGTGGGGCAGCATTTCTTCCTTGCTGGTGGAGCAGCCGGCCAGGTGCAGGCCGAGCAGCAGGCTAATCCAGATCCAGTACCGATACGGATGGGCTTTCATGGTTCACTCTCCGGCCTTTGGGTTCGTAGTCGATGCTGATTTCGTGGTCCAGGTGCACGGCCACCTTGGCCCCAGGGGGCACGTAGATGGCGGCGAAGGCTTCGCCGTAGAGCTTGTTGATCCACTCACGGATGTCGCCAATGCCACCGCTGATCACCGAGTTCAGCGCGCTGTTGCCGCTGTTCTGGGACAGGCCCAGGCTGCCGCTGGCCGAGTTGATGAACGAGGTGTTGGTCTGCTCGCTGCCCAACGCTGCGGCAAAGCCGGCGCCGGCCGCGGTGATCAGGCTCTGGCTGCCCAGGTACTGCTGAGCGTTGGAGCGGCGCTCGCCGGAAATGCAGGGGATGCCGTAAGGGTCGGAGATGTAGCCCAGGCCGCCGCGGATTTTCTCGGTGTCCGAGGTCTGCGTGCTGCTGCGATTGCGGCTGACGACCTTCTGCGGCTGCGGCACCGTGCGGACAGTACCGTCGCTGAAGACGAAAGTGATCGACTCGACCTGGCCGCGCACGCAAGACAACGTCCAGTCACCGGCGGCGGTGCCGCTCATGACCGCGCCGACCACGTCCGGCAGGTCGATGCCGTTGGCAGTGAGGTTGTCTGGCCCTACCAGCACCTTGAACGGATAGGGATCGTTCACTGTGCCGTCCACCGGCACCCGGCCAATCAGTGCTGTCATGGCGATTGAGCCCATGAGCGTCGAATTCTCGGGGATCGTGTAGACGGGCCGGGCACCTTCGGTACGGTCCTGAACGTTCTCCAGGTCACGGTCGCCTTTGGCGACGGCGCGCAAGCGGTCCTGGCCACGGTCGATGGCGTTGTTGTCCAGGCCGTGCAAGTCCTTGAACTTGGCTGTCAGCGACGACAGCGGCCCGTCGGCTTTGCCGGTGTCCTCCTGGCCGGCGCGTGCATTCGAAGGTTCGATCCACTGCACCGCATCTGCCGGTGCCTGAGGGCCTGCAAACTGCTGCTCGTCGCCTGGCTCAAGACCGAAGCCCGCAGGCACATCCGACTTCCTGGTTGGCTTACCGGCGAGCTGGTCCTTGAGCCTGGAGAGTAGCACCTGAGTCTCGCGGTGCTGCTGCTCGGCCTTCTGCCGAGCATCGTTGGCCTGCTGGCGCTGCTCGGTGACCTGTTGGGTGACACTGCTCAGCGTGCTCTGGATGCGCGTATCGATATTGCCTTCGCGCGTGCGCAGTCGGTTGTTCTCGGTCTGCAGGGCATCGTTGCCTTTCTTTAGCGTCTGCATCTCGCTGCGCATTGCCTTGACCTGGCCGATCAACGTGGCCACGGTGTCGCGCGGAGTGTCGCCGGCGATGCCCAAGGCCTTGGCCTGCTCGGCAGTTAGTGTGGCCTTGTCCGGATCGTGAGTGGGCTGGCCATCTGGAGCGGCCACCCACGATTTGATGATAATCAGTACGATGCCCAGCAGGACCGCAGGCACCAACCATTTCAGCAGGCCATTAGCTTTCATGATCGTCAGCCTCCGGCTTTGGCGGGGGCAACAGCAGCGCATGCATCAGGTCGCCGCCGTGGGTGACGAGATAGGCCAGGGTGGTGTCTTCAGGTGTGCCGGCGAGACCGAGGTCCGCGTGCTGGAAGGTTGCGGCGAACAGCGTGGCCTGCAAATGGCGCGGGTCCAATGCCACCTTGCCAGGGCCGCGATTCACGATCTTTACCGCGGTAACCCAGTAGTCGCCTAGCCGCCAGGCTGCGAGTGCCTTGATCGAAACCCGTTCGGTGGGCAGCAAGGTGCTGAACGCGGCGGAGTTGCTCAGCGGCACCCGCCGCACACCGGGTAGAGGTGCCACGGTACGCAGGGGCGCATAGAGGTTCTGCGCCGCATAGCGGGTGAGCACCACCGGTACCGGGGTCTCTGCAGGTGACGTGTCCTTCACAGCTTCCACGTCCGGTGCCGAAGCCTGGGCCACGATCTTGACCGGTTCCAGTGCCTCGCTGCCCTCGAGCGCCTCGATGTCGATCAGGATGATGTCGCCTGATTTCACCGACTGCAGTTGCAACCGGGTTGGGGGAAGGGTGTCAGCGGCGCGCAGATACACCGTACCGCCGACGGACTGCACACGCAGCTTACCGGCGATCGTGCCCGGCACCCCCACGCGAACATCCTCATCCAGCATCAGGACGCGCTCCTGGCCCACCGTAAGTGGAACGGCCAGCGGCAGGCGATCCCAGTATTTGACCTCGACCGCACCGACTGCAGAACACCAGCCTGCGGCTACCGCCAGCATCATGATCAAGACACGTATCATCCCGCACCTCCAGGCAGCGTCAGCTTCTGCGGTGTGCCTTCGTAGCAGTCCAGGGCGAGGCCCCACTTGTTGTGCTCGGGGTCGACGTCGAAGCGCACCACACGCAGCGGGTAGCGCACGACCACGCGCTTCACCGGCTCGGCGGCGTAGTACTCGTCGGCGTTGAGGTCGAGCTTGACCAGCCAGCTGTGCTTATCCAGCTGCTTCACTCGCAGGTCGGGATCGTCGCTGTAGCCGCGGCCTAGCACCTCGTATACGCCGCGCACCCGGCCGCGCAGTTCGCCGGCAGCCTTTCGGTACTCAAAGTCACCATCGAAGAAGGTCTTGCACGCCGGTGTCAGGTAGGGCTGCAGGGCAAAGATGGCACGGTGGTAATCGACCTCGCCGTCGGTGGGCCACCGGTTGAGCTGGCCGAAGATGTACAGCGCGAAGGCGTAGATGTTTTCTGGCGGTACATCCCACCACTTGCGCGTACTGCCGGAGCGCAGATCAGGCGGCACGTGAATGGTCAGCTCGGAGGGCGACGACTGCCAGCCGTACCAAAGCCCGCAGCACAGCAGTGCCAGGATCGAAACTGCCAGGCGCAGGCTGAAGATATGCGCCTGCTGCGCATCCACTTTGTTGCGGAAGCGGCTCATGGCGTAGCCCTCGCGTGTCGACGCGTCCGGCGCACGGTCCAAGGCCCCGAGTGCAGGATCAACTGATGAGTGCCGACACCCCAGTGCACTGCCAGATGCCATTGCAGGCGACGATACAGCCAGGTTTCCGGGCGGGCGCGCTTGGCTCGGCGCATCAGCTTGCCGCCACCCAGCAACACCAGCGCCATGCAGATGAACATGCAAGTGGGGAGGGTGGCAATGGAGGCGGTGGCCACCGCCAGCGGTGCACCGAGAATTACTCCCAGCCCGGCACCGACCACTAGGGTGACCCACATCTCGTCGTTGGTGAGCCCGCGGAGAACGGCGGGGTCTCGGTTGAGGCGCTCCGGCAGGAAGGTCAATGTGCCATCAGGCAGCGTGACTGGGGCATCGGACATAGTGACCTCACAGGATCGTCGCGGCTTTGGTGAGGAACCACAGGATCACCACCACCAGCAGGGCGCCGACGCCGACCACGGCGCCGAGGTCCTTCCAGGTCTTGCGCTGGTTCTGCACGTCGGCGTAGACGGTGAGCGAATGCCAGGCTACGCCGAGGAAGGCGAGGGTGGCGATCAACAGACCGAGCAGGATGCCGCCGTCGTAGGCATAGTTCTTGATGGTGTCGATCAGTCCAGAGCCTTCGCCGCGGGAAGGCGCCTCCATGGTCGGCAGGTCAGCCCAGGCTAGCGTCGAGCTCAGCAGCACCAGGCCCCCGAACAGGACTTGAGAATAGGATTCCCGCAACAGAACGAGCGGGCGATGGCAACGACGGGAGAGGTTCATGGCAATGTCTCCTGATTACGACAGCATGAAAAACATCAACACGATTAGGGCGAGGGCCAGGCGTAGCGTGCTGCCGCCGAGCGCACCGAAATTCAGGTTGCCAGCCGCCCAGCCGCGGTAGCCGGTCCACAGCGCCCAGGTGCACCAGAGCAATGCGAGCACGAGCACCGATGAGCGCCACATCACCGAACTGAGCTGCGGGGTAAATCCGGCCACGGCCGAAAACGCGCTGAGTTGGGCATCAGTCATGCTCATCGGAGGTACCCGAGTGAGGCGCTTCAGCACGGTAATCACCGGTCAGCTCGACCAGATCAGCTGGCTGCGCACGCGAGGGCGATAGGTATTTGTGGATGCCTTGACGCATACGCTTGAGGTCCGCAGCGAACCTCGAATAGTCGAAGCGATAGCGTGCACCTGCCGCATCGACTGAGCCGCTGCTGGCGCGGGCGGCCAACAATTCGATGGCAGTGATCTGCCGCTGAGCCAGGCCGAGATCTGCGCGCTCAGGCGCGTCTTGAGCGACGGCACCGAGCGACACCACACAGGAAAGTAACAGGGCGGAAGAGGAAGTGTTCATGGTGAAGTCCAGCCGGGTATCTGGCATCCACCCTGATGAGTCAAGCAGTTTTTAGCGTGCATTAAATGGATATCCGGATCTTCGTTTTGGAGTAGAGAGATCCACAGAGCCCGAACGGAAAGAGCAGCAGTGTAATAATCTGCTGGTCGGTTGAATCCTTAGAGCAATAATGATTAGCGCCGCTGATCTGGCCAATGACGTGTTGTACGGAACACCTTGAACTCAGCGGTTACCAGAACAGGGTAGGGCGCTTTTCCGCCGCCCCTGACTTTTGGGAGTTCAACATGAAAGCCATCGTGTACAACGGCCCACGTGACGTCGCGGTCAAGGATGTCCCGGACGCTAAAATCGAGAAGCCCACCGACGTTCTGGTGCGGATCACCACTACCAACATCTGTGGCTCCGACCTCCACATGTACGAAGGCCGGACGTCTTTCGAGACAGGTCGAGTTTTTGGCCATGAAAACCTCGGCGAAGTGATTGAGGTGGGCGCCGGGGTTGACCGGGTAAAAGTCGGTGATCGAGTTTGCCTGCCATTCAATATCGGCTGTGGATTCTGCGAGAACTGCGAGAAAGGCCTCACAGGATTCTGTCTGACGGCCAACCCAGGGTCTGCCGGCGCCGCTTACGGTTTTGCCGAGATGGGGCCCTATCAAGGCGGTCAGGCGGAGCTGCTCCGCGTTCCGTATGCAGATTTTAACTGCCTGGTACTGCCGGAGGATGCCCAGGAACGAGAAGATGACTACGTCATGCTCTCGGACATTTTTCCCACCGGTTGGCACGCAACAGAACTGGCTGGCTTGCTGCCTGGTGAGAGCATCGCAATCTATGGTGCGGGGCCTGTCGGGCTTATGGCTGCGCACTCGGCAATCATCAAAGGTGCCTCTCAGGTATTCGTGATCGACAACCAGCCGGATCGCCTACAGCTTGCCGCGCAGCTTGGTGCAACCCCTATCAACGCAGTCGAGAAGAAGGCTGTGGAAGAGATATTGAACCTGACCCATGGCAAAGGCACCGACCGGGGATGCGAGTGCGTCGGCTACCAGTGCTGCGACAAACATGGCCATGAAGCGAACTACCTGACCATGAACAACCTGGTCGCTTCTACCAAGGCTACTGGTGGCATTGGCGTTGTGGGAGTGTTCGTACCTGAAGACCCTGGTGCGAAGAACGACCTGGCGAAACAGGGCAAAATGGCCTTCGATTTCGGCGCGTTCTGGTTCAAAGGTCAACAGATTCGCACAGGCCAGGCGAATGTAAAAGCCTATAACCGCCGTCTTGCAGAGCTCATTCATCATGGGCGTGCCAAGCCTTCCCAGATCATCTCTCATCGTCTGAAGCTTGCAGAGGGCCCTGATGCCTACAAGCACTTCGATGCACGGGATGATGGTTGGACGAAGGTGGTGCTCAAACCAGCAGCTTGAGCCCTGCATAGATGCTTCCAAGGAAGGAAGCACCGGCCACGCCCCATTACCTAGAAGCTTCCAACTGTGTGTTCTTCCGCCATCCTCGCAGATTCATGGCGCATAGGCAGAACTGCAGGATGATCAAAGCCCAGGCCTCTGCCTGCCAGCCCCAGACGGCCCTCAAGACATTGCTTGCGATGAAACAACAGAAGCCAACCTTCCTCCTCCCCGGAGAGCGGGAACCGATGCATCACGCTGCCAGCACGGTTATTATCATGGCTGGCCATTCTAGTAATCCAATCCAATGTTCCATACGTTTTTTCCCAGCTACGGAGAAGCGAACTTACTCATGATCGACTCTTGGCCAAGCGGCGGCGTTCAACGCTCTCGATGGCTGACCTCGTCGGTCAGGGCGGTAGCCACCAATGGCCAGCGCTGCCCGAAGCGCAGCCAGGTGCGTCAGACCCTGCGGTAGGTTGCCCAGGTACTGGCCACTCTGCGGATCGATCATTTCCGAGTAGATGCCTACCCCCCGCGATAACCCGCTCAGTGATTCGGCATAAGCGGCCTCGGCTCTATCTTGCTGACCTAAGATTGCCCAAGCTTCGACCAACCAGAACGTACAGGCCAGGAAGCAACCTTCCTCCTCCTGAGCCTGGCTGTAGCGATAGTGGAAAGCGCCGGCACCCAGCTCATTTTGAACAGCCTCCAGCGTGCTGCGTAGCCGTTCCACGCTGGGATAACCGAATCGGACAGCGAGTGCTACCGAAGCATCCAAGCGGTCACTGTCTGGGTAGAACAGATAGGCTTGGTGTTTCTCACTCCAGCAGTTGACCTCAATCCATTCCTTAATCCTTTGCCGCTCGCGATCCCACCGCTCCCGGCATGGGGTGGGAAGATGACCGCCATCGGCCAACTCGATGGCCCGGCTCAAGACTTGCCAGCAGCTGATTTTGGACATTGTGTAGTGCCGCTGTTCCGGTAGCTCCCAGATGCCAGCGTCCTCCCGTCGCCAAAGGGGATGTGGAAGGGCTCGAGGATTCCCAGGTTGCTGCAGGGATCATGCTGGGCGATATGCTCGCATTCCCGCTTACGCTGCGCAGAGCATCAACTTGGTTCTATCCGTTGTAGCGTTGAGCATTCTGTTTCATGGCTTGAGCGTCCAACCATTGTTGGCCCGATATGAGGCCTGGAAAACGCACGCCCCATGATGTGGACTGAGCACTGCAAGAGAGCGCCGCAAGGCCGTGGCTTTTTTATTCATTTCGCGGCTTGCGCCCGGTGCGTATTCACGCAGTACACGACTCTTTTTCACCGCTCGCGCGTGAGCGTAGTGATTGGTAAAAAGGCCGAGTGCTCCATGGTCGAGTTCATCGACGAAATCATCGACCAACCGAACTGATTTTGTTAGATGATGTAATCGCACAGGCACGCGGTCAGCAACGTTTCGATTAATCGCTTCATGATCGTCCTCGGCAAGATCTCGACGATCGGGATATTAGACAAACGCAGGCGTTGTCACACAGCTTGGATCGATAGAGGACATTCAAAGGTATTTTTTGAAAGTCGCAGCTGTTATTGCCACCATCCATCCGAGTAGTGCAGCACATGGTAGTAGCACCCAAATGGGATTCATCGAGAAGGGAAGGGAGAGGTAGATCACCCAAGGGCTTACCATCAGCGGCAGCAATGTACGCTTCGCTCGATGGTACACAAAACTGCTCTCCCGGCCCGCTTCGAACTTGCGCAGGTCGCGACGCATCAGCCCATCGACCGCTCCGGTGATCACCGCAAGCAGGAACAACGGCATCGCCAGTATGAGAACGGCCAGCCGCGCTACGAAAGTAAAGACCGTAAACAGGGCCGCCAGCAGATAGTCCTGCATCACAACGTAGACATGCGCGAACTGCCCCTGGACTGACGCTTCTCGACTAAGCAGTTTTAGCTGGGTGTCAGATTGCGCCCATCCAGAGCGCACTACGACCCAGTCGTTCAAGTGTTCGAGTATCTTGGCGGTCGCTTGCGCCGGCTCTTGCACGAGCAAAGAATTCTTGAAGTGATTACTGAGCCAGCCGAGCTCACTCAGCCACATCGCATGGCTGTGATGCCAGCCCTGCTCGGGCCAGAACCAAAGCATGCCTACAAATTCCAGAAAAATGGAGAATATCAGCGAAGCGAACAACAGCCCGAGCATTCGCAGACACAGCTCGAGCATGCCGATAATGAGCCCCGGACTTCGCTGTGGGGGAGTTGGGCTGGCTGGGGGCGGCGGCATATGGACTCCAGAATATCCGGTTGCTTAAAGCGCGCTCATTGAGAGTTTCTGCGCCCGGGGGGAGGCATATCTGGATCGAAATTGATCGTCGGTGCACCGCCAGCGCTGCTCCACCAACTCCCCGCATTGGCGTTGTAGGACTCGCGCATGCGCGCGGCCAGGGTTTGCAGGTCCGCCGGCATTTGGTCGTCACTGGCGGGTTTGGGCAATGGCATACGCACTTTCCATAGCTGCCCCCCTTCCTGGAACGAGAACATCTGCCCCTTGGGCAAGGCGATGATGTGCGCCGGTTCGATCAGTGGTACGGCGGTGGTGGTGACCCGATCCTGCGAGGAGGAGGTGAAGTCGGTTCGGGCATCAGGATCGGCGGTGTCCGTCGCGCCAGAGACCAGGGTTCGGGTCTGCACATTGACCTTGGGCAACTGATTGGTCAGCAATTCGGCGGTGGCGGTTTCCCGCACGCGAAGCATCTGCAGGGTGTTGAAGTTGCCGATGACCTGGCCGGCCTTGGCCCGGTTTCCGATACGCGCCTCAATGTCGCTCAAGGTCTGGGTGTAGGCGGTGACCTGGATACCGGCGCCACCCCCCTTATTGATCAGCGGAATGAACTCGTCGCCCATCAGTTCGTTGAATTCGTCAGCGTGCAGGTTGATCGACACTTTGTCCGCAGCGCTGGAGGAGCCTGGCAGACCATGATCGATACCGTGCTTGTAGATATGGCCAGCGACGGAAACCAGGTCGGCAAACATTGAGTTACCGACTGCGGCGGCGACCTCAGCATCGGACAGCGCATCCAGGCCAACGTAGACGATGCCGCGTTTGCGGATGACCTGCAGCCAGTCGAAGATCGGCCGTGGGTCGTCGAGGTCGGTGTAGTTGGGGGCGAGCAGTTGTGCGGTCTTGCCGCTGGTGAGTTTTTCCAGGAGTGGCAGCAGTGAAGCCACGATCTTGTCGAAGTAGGTGCGGTCGTAGCGCACCGCTGAGCGCAGGCCATCCATCACTGGATCGAAGATGCGCTTGGCGGTCAGATACTGCTCGATGGCGACCACGCGCTTTTCCCGGCCGATCATGTGCCGCGGTATGTTCTTTTCGTTCAGCCGGCCCTCGATTTGCACGATCGTTTCCCAGGCCTGACGATCATGGCGGGCGAAGAAGTGCTGGGCGTACTCGATGAACAGCGCATCGATGTTCACCACATGCCGCTGGATTTGCAGGTAGTCGGGGCGCCGGCCGAGCTCGATCAGGGCCCTGGCGATGATGTTGACGAAACGCCAGGCAAACTCGCGAAACGCCGCCGAGTTGCCTTCGCCGCTCAGTTGACCGGCGATGCGAGTGGCAACTTCGGAAATGCGGCCGAAGCGGCCGATGGCGTTGTAGCGGGCGGAGATCTCCGGCCAGCCCAAATGGAACACGTAGAACTCATGCTCGCGGCCGGCGCGGCGCGCTTCCACGTACATGCGCTTGAGCAGATCGGCATCGCCTTTGGGATCGAAGACAATCACCACTTCCTGAGTAGGGCGGTGGATGTCCTGGGTGATGTACACCTCGGCCAGGCGTGTCTTGCCGACCCGCGTGGTGCCCAGCACCAGGGTATGCCCGACTCGCTCTCCCAGCGGCAAGCTGGCTTCCTGCTCCTTCGGCTCGACGCCATGCAGCAGAGGTGAGCCACCCACTGGCGGCAGCGGCCGCAACGGGTTGAATGGGCTGTCCCAGGCGGTCAGGCGGGGCAGCAGCGACAGCCCGGGTGGGGCCTTCTCCAGCAGGTGTTCCATCCGGCGCGCCCACTGGTGAGCGGTTGATTGATTGACGTAGCGGGCCAGCGCTGGGTCCTGCGCTTCGAGCAGACGCTGGGTGTGCAGGCGGGTCCAGCGAAAACCGCGGCCCATGAACAGACGTTTGCCGCTTACCGGAATCTGTCGGCTGGTCAGCGAGTAGCGCGGCAGGCGGCGGATGTTGCGCCGATAGCGCAGGACGATCCGTGCCTCGTTAAGCCGCTTCAGGCCGAATGCGGTATAGGCCAGGGCCATGCCTGCCCCCACCTCGGGCGACAGGGCCACCGCCCAGGGCGAATGCAGGCACAGCGCGCCGGCACCGGCACAGATGCCCACGGTGTAAAGCTCCACCGCAGGGCGCAGCAGGGCCTCCATCGCATGCTCGCTCATGATGAGCCCTCACTGTTCCAGGCCGGTGGGCGTGATCAGCACCGGGTAGTGCTGCAGTTCCAGGCGCTCGGCGATGTCGTCGCCACTCACCGGCCAGATGTCCAACCCCGGGGCTGCCGCCTGGATGCTGCGCAAGGCTTGGGCGTCGGCCACTTCAACCGCCAGGCCGCTGGCGCCCAGGTCCTGAAGCCTCTGTGCATGCTGGGCCAACCATTCCAGAGAGGCGGCGTCGTGCCCGACCAGGAACAGCGGCGTGAACCCTGGCAGCTTCAATATCCTTGGCGACACGGCACCGGGTGACAGGCGTGTGCTGTGTACGGGCAGAGCCCACGTCAGCGCGCGGGGATCGGGCAACTGGCTGGGGGCCGCGAGCGCGCCAACCGTCCACCAGAGACAAATACACAGCGTTACCCAGCACCGACGGTTCATGGCTGCGGCCCTCTCGGAGATGCCACGAGCGCTTGGACACGCTGCCAGTGCAGGCTGAACTGTCGGCGGTAGCGCGCTGCAGGTTTACCGCCGGCAGGGCGGTGATAGCGGCCCGCCGCCAAGACCCAGTCACCGCTGTCGGCATAGTGAGCGCGCAGCAGCTCGGCAGTGACGGCCAGGTTGGCGCGAGGATCGAGAGCCTCGCAGGCGCTGCGGTAGCGATCGGGGTGGTAGCCCAGGTTGGTCTGACCCAGCCCGACATCGATGCGCTTGGGATCGTGGCGGGCCAGTGCCTGTTTGAGTGCGGCACACGCCTCATCACGACGGGCGAAGCGCTGCGGCGTGCCGGCGACATTCAGGGTCCAAGGCCAGGGCATGAGGTGACCGCGTAGTGGCGTACCACTCTCCTGCAGGGCGATGGCGAACAGCACGGACGGGGGGATTCCGGCGCGCGCGGCGGCCAGTTGATACGCAGGCGGCGGCAGCGCGTCCGCGTGAACGGCCGTGGCGCAGGTCAAGGCCAGCGCGAGGATCAGTCGATGCGCTGCCATTCCCCGTCCACCTGCTGGTAGCGCGCCGGTAAGGGGCGGCTGGCGCCCAGGGCGAACCAGCGGCCGCGGTCATGGTTGAGGGTGACCTGGCCACTGCTGACCTGGGCGGGGGTAATGCCTGCGCCACGTGCCCACTGGCGTAGACGCCCATCGTCACCCTGGCTGCCGACCAGGTACACGTCGAGGCGCGCGCCGCTACGCAGCCACTGCTGGGTGTTGGTGACACAGGGTGGGCAGCGTTCCTCCACAAACAGGGCAAAGCGGCCAGCAGCGGTGGCTGCTGGATCATCGGCCATGCCCTGTACGGGCAGCATGCCCGGGAACAGCCGCGCCCAGGCGGCGGTGTAGGCTTTCTGGTAGGCCAGTTCGCGCTCGGCGCGTTTGGCTTCGAGACGGACTTGCAGCTCGGCGTAGCGTTGCCGTTCCTGGTCCGAGTCGGCTTCCACCCCCAGGGTGGTGAGTGGGTCGAGCTGCGGCGACCAGTAGTGGCGGGGCCCGGCCTGCAGGCGCTCAAATTTAGCCCACTCATCATCGGTCAGCCCCCAGGCCTTGGCCCGAGCCGCAGCGGATGGCTGTCGATCTAACAGTGTCTGTTCGCTGAACCGCGGGGCCGAGTCAACCAATTCTGGCGCGCTCCATGCCGCACCTGCAAACAGGCAACTGGGGAGCAGGATGAGCGAGAGAAAGGAGATCCGAGTCATACGCACCTCATCACGGCAGTGGCAATGTGTGGTCGCCATGCCCCGGGACATGGAACACCACCTGGTCCGCGCGGATTGCGCGCAGCTGCCAGCTGTTCAAGCTTTCGCCAGGCTGTAGCAGGTGCACGGTCTTGAGCGAATGGGCGCCGGCGGGCAGGGCAGCCACGAACCTGATACCACCTCGGGTCTCGATACCCAGCAGGGTAAAAGGCGGGGCCAGAGGCTTGGCCTTGGCTTTCTCACCGGTGGAGGCATGCGGTTGCGTATTGGCGGTTGCAGGCGCAGAAGGGCGGGTCGACAGTTTCTCGAGCGTGGCCTCTGTCGTGGCCAACCGTTGTCCCAAAGTCGTCAGATCGTTGCTGCTTGGTCCTGGCGGTGCTGCCTGGAGCGCCTTGAGCGAGACGGCCAGCTCATCCTGCTGCTGGCCGAGGGCGGCCTGCGCCGCAGTGTGTCGACCTTGCGCCTCGCCCAACGCCACGACCTGCGGCTGCAGCGTAGAAAGCCTGGCACCCAATGCATCGATATCGCGGCGCAAGGCCGGCGCTGGGTCGGCCGGGGCGTTACGGGCGGCAGCCTGAAGCTCGGCCAGTTGCTGATGATGGTTGTAGGTTTCGGCGGCGAGCACGGCGGCGCCCAGGCAGAGGGCCCCGACCACCAGGGCCTGAAAATGGAGGACCTTCATGGCGTGAGCTCCAGGGTCGAAAAGGGGGGAGTGGGCGACGGCACGCGCAGGGCGTAGCACACGGTCCGATCAACTGGATCGATGTCGAGTCGCCAGGCCGGGCCGCCGATGATGGTCAGGGCATCCAGCAGCGTGATCGGCCCGAGCTGGTGCTGTACCGCGGGCAGAGGGCGACGGAACAAGCGATCCACCGCTGCGCTATCGGCACACAGCGCGTAGCCTGAGCGTTGCAGCACGTGACGCAGGGCTTCACCGACGGTGGCATGCAGGGCTGGCGCAATTTGTACGTTGACCAATTGATACAGCGGCTGGCGCTGCTCCAGCGTTGGCCGGGTGGTGACCAGGGTGTAACGGTCCCGGCGCACCCAGGCCGGAAGCTGGGCTTTCGGCTTTGGCAATGCCGCCGGCAACGCGGGTGGTGCTGCGGGGGCCGGGGCCGGAGGCGGAGGCGGCGTGCTGCAGCCCGCCAGGGCGATCAGCAGACCGAGGGTGGAGAGTGTGGGTGTGTGCATGACCATGTCTCGACAAATGTTGCCGATACGATGGCGAAGGCGCGAGGCGAGTCCCCACTGGAAAACCGAATCCGGCGAGCCAGCTTTTCAGTCGGCTGCCACAAAAAAGGCGCCCGGAAGGGCGCCTTGGTCAGTCTTCGGTGAAGAGCGGTAGCTCCGCCAGTGGTGCGGCGTCGGGGTCAAAGATCAGCAGGCGGGTGTCTGCCTGGCCTGCCAGCATCAGCAGCTGGAGCAGCACCGGCGGGACATGGTCATCGCGCATGCGCGCACAGACTTCGCTGGCGCTCCAGCCGATCCTGCTGGCTTCATGTGCCGCTACCCAGGGTGTCGAGTACAGCTTGCACCCCACGGCATGGTTGCTGTTGAGCTCGAAGCACCCGAAGAAGCCCGCTGGCGAATTGCACCAGGTGCACACCTGCAGGAACTCGAACTCGTCTGCGGGCAGGTGCGCGCTGCTGATCTCCCAACTGCGGCTGTAGTGTCCGGTGGCAAAGGACAGTTGCTCGATCAGGTTTTGCGCCGCCTCGACGTTGCCGAGGTCGCCGATATGCATCGAGCGTCCGAGCTGATTGCCCATGATCTGGTAGAGCACCGTGTTCACCAGACCGTCGGCCGGGCAGCGCATGCGCACAAACTCGGGCACGCACACACCGTCGGTGATCACCGCGACGTCGTCATCGAATAGACACGGCTGCAGGGTGATGGCTTCGTTGGGTAGCTCGTTCTGAGCCGGATGCAGCGTGCGGTAGCACGGCGGGCAATCGTCGGCATAGCTGATCTGCAGGACGCGCTCATAGCGCAGGTCTTGGAAACCGCGAAGAAACGGATTGGGCAGGGAAGGGTGCATGGTGATTCTCCGGAAGCGCCGAGGCCACCCCGAACGGGCGGTGACCTCAAAGGCAAGGTGGGCTTTCACATCCAGCCGTACTCGGCCAACGAAAGCGGGGTGCCTTCGCCGACGATGATGTGGTCCAGGACACATACCTCGACCAGGGCCAAAGCCTCGGTCAGGCGGGTGGTGAGTACCCGATCAGCGCCGCTCGGTTCAGAGCAGCCGGAGGGGTGGTTGTGGCTGAAGATCACGGCGGCGGCATTGTGTTCGAGGGCCTTGATGACCACTTGGCGGGGATACACGGAGGCACCGTCAATGCTGCCGGTGAAGAGGATGTCGAAGCTCAGCACACGGTGGCGCGAGTCAAGGCAGAGCAGGGCAAACACCTCGTGGTGGTAGGGGGCGAGTTGCAGTTTCAAGTAGGCTGCAGCATCAGCGGGGGTTATCAGCACCTCGCCGCGCTGGAAGTGACGCTGGTCCAGCAGTTGCAGGGCCTCGGTGATCAGCGCATCCTCACGGATGCGTTGGGCCAGTACGGGATCGAGCGGGTCGACCAGGTTCAAGGCAGTGTTCATGGGCAATTCCTCGTGTGAGATGGAGCGCCCTCCTGAGGGCGTGCCCCAGGCTGGTTTAGGTGTGTGATCAAAGGCGCGTGAAGCGATGTCGCGTGCCGTGCAGTGGGCTTAGGCAGCCTTCGCACGGTTGCATGGAGAAAGCCTCGATACCGGTGCCGGTATGGGGGTCGAAATCGGCGCTCAGCGGTAGCAGGGCTTGCAGTTGGGCGCGCATAAGAGCGATGCGGTGTTCGACTTCAGCCTCGCTGTAGTACAGCGAGAGCGCACTGAAGTCGTCGTAGGCGACCGCCTGCAGGCAGTCTTCGCAGAGCCAGAAACTTTCCATGGCGACCTCCGACGTGATTGAACAACAGGCGCTCATGAGAGCGCCTGCTGCGTGCGGTCAACCTGCCTCAAGCAGACTGACGTGCGGCGGTGGATTTGCGTGCAGCGGGTGGAGTTGGCTGGCCTTGGTCAGCGTCACCGTCCACCTGTTCCGACTCTGCTGATTCAGCAGCCTCAGAGGCGGCGGCGTCGGTCCGAGCTGGCGCACGGTAGCTGAATTGGCCATCAACTTTGATCCACTCGATGAAGATCAGTCGGCCTTTGAGGCTGGCGCCGGGTTGCCCCTTGCGTTCGCCTTTCTCGTACATGAACGGATCGACCCAGAGGTCGCCGATGCGAAACGCGATGAGGACCTTGCGTTCCGCGCGGACGTCTTCCAGGTGTTCACGGATCAGCCGGTCGGCTTCACCGCTGGCGACCTTGCAGTCGAAGCGGGTGTACTCGACGTCGTCCGAGGCACCGTGCAAGGCAGCGATGTCACAGGCCATGAACGCTTGGCCGCGGCGAACCGGGACTTCGCGAACTCGGTTCAGGTAACCGATGCCTTGGGTGTGCAGGTTGAAGTAGGTGGTGGGGGCGTTATTGCTTGCAGTAGTCATGATGGAGCTCCTGTTCAGCAGAACGCGGACATCCACCGGCCCTGGCGGCTGGTGAGTTCCGCAAGGGGAGGTGCAAACACATGATCGGTCGAGAGGGCGCTCATCACCGATGGGACGGTGACCGTGCGAGCTGCCGAGCGCGAGTCGCACTTTGGGGGAGAACCACCCGAAACGGGCGTAGCCTTGAAGGTCCTGGCTACCTGGGTGCTGTCAACGACAGCGGTGTGCAGCTCATCTATAAAACGCCGCGAAAGGCCCGTCAACCGTGGTCTTCAGGCGGTCTGAGCGGACGGAATCGGATGGCTTTCGGTGGATTGTCGGGGGCGAAAAAAAAGCCCGACGGTCATCAGGCTAGGAAGAGTTGGACCACCCTTGACCCGGCGATGTGGCACCGGAGTCCGTCGCAGAGCTCCACTGCCGATCCACCTGGATCAACCGACCCTTGTCGTGGCCTGGGTCGGAATCAACTGGCACGCATCCGCGCACAAAAGGTGCCCAGTGTTTCGCCGGCGGGCACCGGAGCTGAGCATCGTCGCCGAAGCGGATGACCCCTGAGGCCTGGTACAAGCCGCAGGGGTCATCCACCTGGGAGACTTGGAACGCTGAAAAGTCATCCGCAGATGGACTGAAGTGTGGCTCCGAACTCTAGGAGTCTGACCGAGCTGCCCGGAGCGAGTCGGTCTTGGTCGCCAAGCGGCGAGGGGCCAGATCACTACACCAGTGCTGTGGTGTGCCGTCAAGTCACGTGCTCTTCGATCGCTTGGATTTCGCCACCGGTTTGGTGCCCTTGCACTCGGGGTAGCGGATGCAAGACCAGAAGCTGCCGGTGCGACCTTTGCGCTGGCGCATGGTGCTGCGGCACACCGGGCAGAAGAGCCCCTTGCTGGGGGGCGGGCGCAGGGTGAGCGTGGCGTTACTGCGCACCAGTCGAGTCAGCCATTCTGCCTGTTTGGCGAGAAAGGTCTCGACGCTCAGTTGGCCCGACTCAATGCGGTCCAGCGCCTGCTCCCACAAAGCGGTCATGACCGGGTCGGCGACCTCTGGTGGCACCGCTTCGATCAAGGTATGCGCTGCCGGTGAGGCAGCCAGGCTGCGCTTTTTCTTGGTTAGGTAACCGTGATCGATCAGGCCTTGGATGATGGCCGCGCGGGTGGCCTCGGTACCGAGCCCGCAGCTGTCCTTGAGCTTCTGCTTGAGCCGGGGTTCGGCCACCTGATTGGCGATGGTTTTCATCGCTTTGACCAAGGTGCCTTCGGTGTAGGCCTTGGGCGGTTGTGTGCGCTGTGCGTTGAGCGTGGCGTCGATCAGCGCCACCGTCGCGGATTCACGCAACGTTGGCAAGCGCTGGGCCTGTTCGGCCGGCTCGGTGCCGTCGGCCTCGTTGATCACTGCCTTCCAGCCGCGGACCAGGATCTGCTTGCCGCGCGCCATCAGTTGGTCCGCCTGGCTGTGCAGCAGTGCCTGGGTGTTCAGGTACTCGTGCTCGGGCATGAACTGCGCGAGGTAGCGTGCGCGAATCAGTGTGTAAACCGCCCGCTCGCGTTCGGAGAGCTGCGCCAGATCCAGCGTGACGGCGGTGGGAATAATGCCGTGGTGCGCGGTGATCTTGCTGCTGTTCCAGGCACGGGAGCGGCGGCTGGGGTCCACCTCTTTCAGAACTGCCCCCAGCGATGGCGCAGCGGCGGCCAAGGTGTGGAGCACGCGCGGCACTTCATCGAGCATGCTCTCCGGCAGGTAGCCGCAATCGGTCCTCGGGTAAGTCGTTGCCTTGTGGGTTTCATACAGGGCCTGGGCGGTGGCCAGGGTCTCCTGTGCACCCAGTCCGAGCTTGGCCGAGCAGATCTCCTGCAACGTGCCCAGGTCGAACGGTAGCGGCGGGCCTTCGCGCACGTGCTCGACTTCGACACTGTCGATCTGCGCGCTGCCGGCTTGAGTTAGGCGCCTGACCGTCTGTTTCGCAGCGGTTTCGTCGATACAGCGTCCAACCGCATCGCTGGCCGCGGTCGGGGGCTGCCAGCGCGCGTGAAAACGGACCCCGTCCTGCTCCAGGTGTGCATCGACGGTCCAGAATGGCTGCGGCACAAAGCTGGCGATCGCCCGGTCGCGCTCGACGACTAGGCGCAAGGTTGGGGTTTGCACACGCCCCACCGGCAGCAGTCCATCGAAACCGGCGCGGCGGCCGAGCAGGGTGAACAGTCGGCTCAGGTTGATGCCGACCAGCCAATCAGCACGGGAACGGGCGAGGGCACAGTGGTACAGCGGCAAGGTCTGCTCTCCCGGACGCAAGGCATCCAAGGCTCGGCGGATCGACGCCTCATCCAGCGCGGATAACCATAGACGCAAAATCGGCCCCTGGTACTGACAGCGATCGAGAATTTCCCGGGCGATCATCTCGCCTTCGCGGTCGGCGTCGGTGGCGATGACCACCTCGCTGCAAGTGCGCAGCAGTTGGCTGATCACCCTGAGCTGACTGGCGACCTTGGGCTTGGCCACCAGTTGCCAGCGGCTGGGAATGATTGGCAGATCGTCCAGCGACCAGCGCTTGTAATCGCCATAGGTTTCAGGCGGAGCGGTCTCCAGCAGATGGCCGACGCACCAGGTGACGGTGACGTACTGACCCTTCAGGCAGCCATCACCGCGATTGCTGGCCTGCAGCACTCGGGCGATGTCGCGGGCTTGGGAGGGTTTCTCGCAGATGAACAGGCGCATACGTGGGCCCTCTCGGTGGGTACCGACAGGGTGGGGGGTTGATCGCGGAACGCCAGGGTAAATCCGAAGGTGCCGAGTTCATATCGGCGGAGTGGCATTACTTGCGTTGCGCAAGGTGGCTCGCCAGCGCTTTCAGAGACTCCAGGGCGAATTGCTTATCCGCCTCATCGAGCTCCTTGATGATCGAGTTGATCTGCACGCCCAGGTCCTGCGGCCGAGGGCTGATAGCGAGCAGCAATTCATCGGCGGGGCAGCCGTACAAGTCGGCCAATTGCAGCAGCTTGGAGACCGAGAGCTCAACGAAGCCTCGCTCCAGGCGCGACACCGCTTCGCCGGAGATCTGCAGGTACTCGCCGACCTGCGCCTGGGTCAAGTGCCGGGCACGACGATACTTCGCCAACTGGCGACCAATGTGATGTGGACTAGGCTCTTTGACGGACAATGGGGGCGCTCTCCAATTCGACCTATATGGTCGAACAGCACCCCAAAGATATGAACGACTCAGAGGGTTGACTAACAACCTTACGAGGCGTATCACCAAAAATAAGATGGATGACTCGACCGTCACCACGGAGGCAACAAACTTGCACGGATCCCACCAGAGTGAGGCAGATGCGCTAGCGATCAAGGCCTATGAGCTGTTTATGGCCACCCATCTGGAACCGGACAAGGAGCAGGCTCGCGCCCGGCTGATTGCATGGGTTCAGGAGAGTCCGCTGCACTGGCGGGCGTTCCTTGCCCTGGACCAGTATTTGGCGGAAGTGAAGCAAATGCTGGAGCATGAGCGGCGCAAGAGCGCCCGGCAAGAGTGAATCAAACGGCAGCCCCCAGTGTTGCCCGCTGAGCTGTCTGCATGGTTCCAGTGACATCGCGCTGCAGGCGGCGATTCCACTGAATACCACGCACTTACCCGGACTTGCGTGGCGCTTTCTTGCCTCCCCCTTTGCGCGAAGTGCTGGCGTTGTCGCTGGCTTTCTCGCGCATGGTCACCGAGGCCAGGCGGTGCGGCAGAATACCGATGCGCCGCGCCTCCACCTTGAACGTCACGCGCGCATTGTCCTCGCTGTCTTCCCATTCCTCCTTGACCGTGCGCCCTTCAACCAGGACGCGCATGCCTTTCTGGTAGAGCGTGGCCCAGTGTTCGGCGTCGCGGTTCCAGAGCTCCACGGGTGCCCAATAGCCGCCGCGATCCTCGTAGCCGCCTTCGCGCGGTACTGGGTTGTCGAAATAGACATTCAGCCGCAGCAGGCGCCGCGGCTCATCCGGGTTGGTGTTGAACTCCTGATACTCCGGAACGCTGCCGATGTTGCCTTCACCAACAAACAAAGTACTCATGCGGGTTACTCCTCGGTGGGGGAACGGGTTAGGGCGAGCTCGGCGGCCTCGAGCTTGCTGGCACCAGTGATGGCGTGGCGATACAGAGACTGCAGGCTGCTCATCTGCAGGTTCAGCACCACACGGTTGGTCTCCAGCTGATACAGCGCCTGCCGCAGCTCAGGGTGCAGACGCGGCTGAACCACCGCTTCCTGCCACACCTGCACGCCCATGCGCAGAAAATCCGGGCTGCGCCAGCGCAGGAAATCAGTGCCCGTCGCGCTGTGCTGGACGACCAGGCGCAGGTCCAGCAACGAGAAGGGTGGCTGGGCCATGATCGCCAGCATCACCGCCATCAGCTCGGCGACCTGGGTGCGCAGGCGCAGGATCGTCTCGGCGAACTGCTGCAGCTCCCCCTTACCCTTAAAAGGCTTTAAAAGGCCTTTTAGGGAGGCACCTTGTGCAAACTCGCGATAGGCATCGGCTGACAAACGCCGGGCAATGGCTTCGGCCAGGGTCATGCCTCACCCCCGTCGTTCGCGGTATCCGGTGTGGGCTGCTCATCGGCTGCCGGCGGATTCGGGCCTTCGATCTCGGAGCGCACGTTACTGCGGGCGATTGGCGGGGCGAACTGGGAGCGGCGCGTCCCTTCGAGAATGTCCTGTGGCAGGATGCCGAACTTGTCGATGGCTTCGCGGGCACGGGCATTGTTGGCGGCCATGTCGTCCCGACTTACCCCGGCCAGGCGGTAGCGCTGCGCCAGGCCGAACAGGCTGCGCAGCAGATGGGCGCCGCCATCGATCCAGGACTCCATGTCGCCCCGGCCGATCAGCGCCGTGTGGTGGGCAAGCAGCACCCGCCGGACCAGGGTGTCGTAGTCGGTGAGCAGGTAGATCGCGAGAAAGCCCAGCTGGCTGCCAATGAACAGCGGCAGGGTGACGGGGTGGATGTTGAGGTTGTCGCCGACATCGACTTGCGTGGGCAGAGCCCGTTCAACTCGGCTCATTTGCTGCGTCAGCGTGGCCATGTCCAACCTGGCCTGCAGCAGCTTTTCCTCCAGTTGCAGCATGAACCAGTCCGCATAGGGATCACACTGGCTGCTGGCGTGTTTGAGCAGGTTGGTGACGCTGATGTAACCGGGCATGCCCAGGATCGGATGTACCCCGTCGCGACCGCTGCGCCCCTGCCACAGCCGTGCCGCATGGTGGGTGTGTAGAGTGAGGGTGATGCTGCTGCGCAGGGAGCCCAGGTTGAGTTGGTAGTGATCGACCATCGCCAGTACCTCGCCGTCGGAATGACACCGACGATGGACCGATCCTTGGCTGGCGATGCGGATCTACCTGAAGGTGGATTGCTCGTATTTTCCCGAGGGTGGACTTCCCTGGAAACGATGGCATCGACATTAGGTCCACCGGGTTCCAGCCCTATGTAGCTGCAGTGATCCCTCGGCAGCGTTGTTTCAGTTCCTCCAGGCAGGAGAGGGCAAGTGGCGACGCGGTGCGCTGACCGCCGCGCTTAGGTCGTTCGCGAGGCGGCTCCCCTGACGCTGGCTTGGCTGGGCGTGAAGCAGGGTTTAAGGTTTTTTCTTCCTCGCCACGCGCGGCCCACAGGGTGAACTCGCCCTGGCAGGCGCGCTTGATCAAGCCCATCAGATAGGCGATGGGTTTTCGGATCTCACCGCGAGCGCAGCGCACCGCCGCTTCGTTGATTACCGCTTGTTGCTGTTCCGGCTCGAGCTGACGCATCGCCTGGGAGGCCATGCGCCGCTCGTTCGGGGTCAGCGGTAAATCTTCGGGCCATCGCGCTCGACTAAACTCCACCTGCCCCAGTACCGTACTTTTTTTGCTTTGGTCTTTCTGTACTGTACGGCCAGCATCGACATTCCGAACCGCAGGCAAATCCGCTGCATTGCCGCAGGGTTCGGGATTTGTTGTTCCCATCGGGGAATTCCGAACGGGGTCGACTGCGCCTGGTTCGGAATTCGTTGGGGCTGCTGCTTCGCTCATCAGCGGCAGCGGTTGCTGTTGGACCGGCGGCAGCGAGCCGAGCCTGTCCTTGTCGACTTGAGCGACTTGCGGGTCGGCCTGGATTTCCGCGATCACATGCTGGGCCACGTCTCGGACCCCTTTGGTGGCATGAGTGAGGTTCTGTTTCAGCAGCGCGGCGTAGCCGCTGTCCAATTCCAGCTGCTCGGCTGCGGTCAGCGGATCTCCGTGCAGCACGTAGACGCAACCACGTAGGCAGCCGTTGGCATCGCGTGTGCGCTCCACCAAGCTGAGCCAGCGGGTGGTGCGCGGGAAATTGAGTGCCCGGGCGATGGTTTCGCGAGACGCTTGGGCGCCGCAGGGACTGGTCGCCAGGTAGGGCTGCAGGTCCTGGTAGCGTGGCGTCTTGACCTTACGTTCGGTGATCAGCCAGCGCAGCACCTGCCAGGTGTTACGTTCCAGTGGCGTCAGCCGCCGGTCCAGCAACAAGGTCTGCGGCAGCGGGTCGTTGTCACCGTAATAGATCGTTCGTACCGCGGGCTCCTCGGCGGAGACCGCCAGTTTGCCATGGGCTGCGTACCACTCATTTCGCCGCCGAAGGGCGTCGTAGCACTGGCGCACCACGTCCTGCCAGTCGACCTCGTAAAAGCTCAGCATGGAGTTCCTCCGTACAGTTCGACCTGTTGCCAGACCAAGGTCAGGCTGATCTGTTGTTCCTCGGCCAGCATCATCATCGTGTCCAACGGATCGTTGTCCGGATCCTCCGCGCGCAACTGGCTCCAGCGATTCCACACCGCATGTTCCTGCGCTTCACTGAGCTGGACCGGCCGACCGCGGTGCGTCTCGATTTTCAGCACACGGCGGCGCAGCGCGGTTTCCGAATGGTCCAGGCCGAAGCAGCGGTACATGATGTTGGAGCTCGCGCCCAACTTGAGCGCCCGGTTGATCAACCGCTCGTTCTGCTCGTCGCGCTCGGCCTGCACGATCAGCCGTCGTAACACGGTGATGTCGACCTTCACTTCTACCCAGGCGATCGATGAGTGCGCCAGGTGGGACAAGGTGGTCGGCGGCAGCGACTGCAGCACCTCGATGTTCTCGTCGTCCAGGCCCAGGGCCTTACAGCGCTGCAGACGGCCATGGCGCAGCTCATGCAGCACCTGATTCAACATGGCATGGTTCAACAGATTGAAAGTCGTGCTCATGAGGTCGCTCCTCACGTTATCGAGTGGACGACAGCGTCAGTTCGATCAACTGCCGGGCGTGACGGATCAGCAAGAACAGCTGCTCCAGCTGGGCATCAGGAAGGCGCTCAAGGCCCACCGTCAGGGCTGGGCGGTCGGTGAAGGGCAGGTCGTAGACGCCGATCAGCAGCTGACCAAACAGCGCGGCCGGCAACTGCTGGCGTTCCTTCCAGGTCACGTCGTCCTGCAGGCGCAGCAGGGCAGAAAGCAACAGCTGGATACCAGTGTGCCGCGGGCTGATTTTCTCGCCATGCACCATTGAAAGCGTGAAGCCGAGGTCATCTGCGAGCGCGTTGACCATGTCGTCAGCGTCTGCGTAAACGGCAAGCTCGGCGGCCAAGGACGCGCAGCTCGCGCGCAAGGCGCTGATCTTTTCCAGTGATGCTGCGCCTGATGGCGCCGTCACGATTGACCTCGCAACTTCCTCGACCTCTTCCAGAAGCTTTTCCGGTAATGGTTCGTCCCCCAACGCCTGGCGAATATCGGGCAGGCGTGGTGCTTGCTGCGCCGAGAGGCCTGCATCAGCTTTTGTCGGTTCGGGTTTGGGTACCGCAGTCGGCGCTTCTGGCGGATGTACAGGTGAAGGCGAGGACTTTGCAAGCTCACCCGCTGGAGTGGACTGAGGGGTAAGAGTGCTGTCGGCAGGGGGGAGCGAAGGGCGTTGCTCCTGATGCATCTCCAGAGCCAACAGACGAGGTGTTTGCTCTAGGCTCACCGCCATTCTGGCAATCAAGTCATCCTGCAGCTCACCCGAATCCAGTTCCGGTTTTTCACCGTCGAACGCTGACAGAACCTCGAACCACAACAGCGGGAACTGCTCGGGGGCACCGAAGTATCGATTCCAAATCGACTCCGCTCGCCGTCGCAAACTGATGAGGCGCGCGATGGCAGATTTGCCTAGGCCCGCGTACAGCATCTGCGGGATGGCAGGGAGCAGGTGCTCGAGCGCGTCGAACATGCGGCTGATGTGTGACTGCGAGATGGGATAGCCACCCTCACTCAAGCGCGCCGCGAGCTCGCGCTGGGTGAGGTGGGTATCGCCGGGCTCAAACATGCCCTGAAGCTTCGCCACTGCGAGGGCCCGTTCGATAAACGTCAACTGGCCGTGCAAGTCACTCTCGGCCAGGTGCCCGAGCAAGGCATGTGACTCCGACTGCCAAGGGCGGAACAGGCAATGGATACGGAAAAACCGCTCTTCGCGCGTTTCCTGCCACAGCTCACCGAGGATGCTAAGACGCGTGTTACCGCCGTTGCGGATGATGAAGTGCCGCTCATTAGGACGCCGGGTGATCGCAGGTGACTGATCCAGACCACGCTCGCGGATTGAGGCTTTGATGTCGTCATACAGCGGGTTGCGCACCACACGCGGGTTGAGCTCGTAGGGCTGCAGTTGCTCGAGAGTGACCACCATCGGGGTATCGCCAACGGTGGCCATGGCGAGATCGCGATCGTGTTTCTGCGGAAAGTGCGCCTGTTGCAGCTGACGCGTGATGTCTTCGGAGGTTGGTGGCTTCATCACTCATCCTCCGATCAGACGCGACGGAGCAGTTGGTGCCCAGCAGCAGTCGGAATGCCCGGCGCACGCGCGGCGATCTGCTTAGCCCATTGCGGGAATAGCTCGATGGCCAGGCGGCGCATCACTTCTGCGGCGCAAAGGCTGCGGCTGCCGGGCGCTGGAACTGGCTCTACCCGGTGCACAGGCAGGCCGAGCGAAGCGGCATTCGGATAAGCCACACGATCGGGGATCACCGTGCGGCAGACGCTGACATGAGGGTCTTCCTGAAAAGAGGCTTGGAGGCTCTGCATGATCAAGCGCGTTTCGCGGCGGTTGGCATTGACCTGGTTGAGAAGCAGCTTTACTGATGGCAAGTCAACGCCCAGGTAGCGGTAGGGTTCCAACTCTTCGAACAGACCCAGCGTACCCCTGCGCAGTTCTCGTGCGGCGAGCATTTCCGGCGGGACCGGGCACAGCGCGCAAGCGGAAGCGAGGATGACCATCTCCACGACTACGCTGCGTGCGCCCTGGGTGTCGATGATCATCATGTCGTAGTGATCCTCGAAGGCAGGCAGCAGGTTGCGCAGGCGTAGACGGCCATCGGCCGCGTGCAGCAGCAGGGTGCTGATGTGCCCGGCGCGGTCGTTGGAGACGATCAGGTCCAGGTGCTGGATCACAGTGGCAGAGATCACCTGATCAGGTGCCGTGAGCCGCTGGGCGATAAGTTCGTAGCTTCCTGCCACACGTGCTTCGCTCACGGTGTAGTAGCTGGACAGCGTCGGTTGGCTGTCCAGGTCCAGCAGCAGAACGCGAAGGCCGGCATCGGCGAGCACGCCGCCGAGGTTGGCGGCGACGGTGGTCTTGCCCGCGCCGCCCTTGGTCGAGATCAGCGAGAGGACGTCCATGAGTTAGTCCCCCCTGGACAGTCGGTCCTGAACCCACTGTTCGATTTCCAGAGAATCCCAACCGACAGCGCGGGTGCCGATGCGCCGGCATTGCGGGAACTGGCCAGCCTTCATCAGGTGGTAGATGTGCGACCGCTTGAAACCGGTTTTTTGCTCCACTTCATCACGGCGCATGATGTGGCGATCGGCTGACAGAGGGGCAGGGCTTGTGGATTGCATGATGTCACTCCTTAGCGCCGGGTGGCGCGTGGTGGGAAGTGACTGTCAGTGAAGGTCGGAACAGGATGAAAAACATTGTCAGGCAATGCCGGGCATTGCCTGACAATGCGGCCTCAGCCCCGTTTTATCTGGGCTATAAGCCGGCGCGCGTCCGCAAATCGCCGATCAATGGTACTTTTACTCAGACCATCCACACCGGGAAAGCGCAGCAGAATAGCTTGTACCAACGCTGCCTGGCTGGAATAGATCGACTGCTGCTTGCCGTTTTGGTTTTTCCCGAGCGTGGTCTCGAGCATCGCGCCGACCAGCCTGGTGTGCACGGCTACAGAGGTCTCTGAGGGCATACCAAGCGACTCCAGTCGCGCTTTCAGCTTGTCGTTGAGCGTTGAGAGCAATGCCATTTCTTCAGCGGCGGCAGCATAGGTTTGTTGCAATCGCTCAAGCGTATTAAGGGCAAAGTCGAGCTTGGCTTGCTTCGCCAAATGCGCATCCAGGCTGACGCATTCTGAGTGATCAACGTTTTGGGAAAACAGAAAGGCAGGTTTCTGATCGGGGAGGCAGCGCACGAACCAGACTAGGAGATCGGCGCGCCGAACGGAGTAGTACACCCGGTAAATGTGACTATCCGCAGTAATTGGCTGGCCCAGATAGGTCGCGGGCAAATCGCCGCTGAGAATGGCGTCGTAGATGCACTCAACGTGGTCGTGCAGACGGGGCCACTGTGGGAAATGCTTTCGTAGGCTACCTGGCTGCGAGATGTCCACATGAAGAATTTCATCTTCGTGGTCGGAGAGGTCACACCAGAGAATCGCGGCGTCAATGGGGTGGTAGGAGCTTCTGAGCGAGATCATGGCACACAGCCTCCTGCTGCGTTCGTCCTAGAATCGCTGGCGAGGGCTTCTTGTCTGGGCCCCTGTCGAGCGAGCCGGTTTCCACAGATCAATAATGGATCCAAAAGTGAAGACCGTGGCAGCGTTGGTTCGTTCACTGTACAAGACTTCATCGCGACAGATTTTGACGTGATGGATTTGGACTGGTACCAACATCGTGTTGATCTCGGCAGTGCGCCCTCTGCATCCCACTCACAAATGCAAGCTTGCACTGTTGTGCGCTGGACCATGAGGGCACGCTGTTAGTGGCATTCAGGAGGGGGCCAGTGGGTCCATATGCTAAGCGCTCCGGTCACGTATCACTTGTATCAGGACTGGCCGAGGCAGCCTACGAGCGCTACGGTTTCAAGGACTTCAAACTCAAAGGTAGGGTGCTGCGCGGTGCCGAGGGAATCGAGGCGGTAACCGCGCTTTCCGAGCGCTTCCCGGATGCTCGTATTACCCTCGATCCGAATGGTGTCAGGTCGCTGAAGGAAGCCATCGCCCTCTGCCGCGACCAGCATGACTTGCTGGCCTACGCCGAAGACCCCTGTGGTGCGGAAAACGGTTACAGCGGCCGCTGCGTAATTGCAGTCACTTGACCACCTGTTTGCATCGGACGTGACTAGGCAATTGCATTTGATCTGACCAATTTTTCGCATGGCCCAAGAGCGAATGCAGCTTTATGACTGACCGCTAATGCCATAGCGAACATTCCGGGCATATCCTTAGATCGAGAGCTGGCTTACACGAGCAGATAGCTGCTCGGCGCTTTCCTAAGGATTCTCCGATCGAGTCAGCACAGGCCATCCGACCTGTGCTGAAATAGACCTTCGTTCAGCTACCCCAGTAAGCCTTGCCCATGAGTCAGATGAGCTTCTCCGATTTCGAGTACGCCGGTGAGCGTAAGCAGGCCCGTCGTGAGCGTTTCCTGGCCGAGATCGAGCAAGTCGTGCCGTGGAGCGGATTGGTCGCGTTGATTGAGCCGCACTATCCGAAGGCCGGTGGTGGTCGTAAACCCTATCCCTTGGAAAGCATGCTGCGCATTCACCTGCTGCAGAACTGGCTTTCACTGAGCGATCCAGCCATGGAGGAAGCGCTGTACGAGATAACGTCGATGCGCCAGTTTGCGCGGCTGACGCTCAGCGCCCCGACCCCCGAAGACACGACGATTATGAATTTCCGGCATCTGCTGGAGAAGCATCAACTCGCGGCAGAGATTCTGGAAACCATCATCAACTACCTGCAAGACAAAGGTCGGTCTGTCTCTACGCCAGGGTACGATTGTCGATGCCACCATCATCCACGCGCCCAGCTCGACCAAGAACAAAGAAGGCAAGCGCGATCCGGAAATGCACCAGACGAAGAAGGGCAACCAATACTTCTTCGGCATGAAAGCGCATATCGGAGCCGACGCTGAGTCGGGTCTGGTGCATCACGTCCACGGCACCGCCGCGAACGTGGCCGCCGTAACGGAAGTTTCACATCTACTGCATGGCGCAGAGAACGTCGCCTGTGCCGATGCGGGCTATACCGGCGTTGAGAAAAGACCGGAGCATGAAGGGCGACCGGTGATCTGGCAGATCGCTGCGCGACGCCGCACCTACAAGCACTTGGGCCAACGCGCGTGCTCTACTAAGCCAAGCGCAAGATCGAAAAGGTCAAGGCGCAGGTACGCGCGAAAGTGGAGCATCCGTTCCGAGTGATCAAGCGCCAGTTTGGCTATGTGAGAACTCGCTTTCGCGGCGTGGCCAAGAATACGGCGCAACTGACGACGTTGTTTGCGCTGTCGAATCTGTGGATGGCGCGCCGGCAGTTATTGAACACTGCGGGAGAGATACGTCTGTAGCGGGTAAGAACGAGGGCAAAGCCCTGGTTTTGCACTGATTGGCGGCTGGAAAAATGGGCATTTCGGCGTCAAAGCACAGTTCACTGCGTGCTCGGGGCAACTTGTTCGGAGTTTCCCTAGGTCGAGCGAGTCTAGAAGCGAAGTCAGCCAACGGCGGCAATCTGATACTGTTTTTATGTTGGATCTGAACCTTTTCTAGCTGGTCGGTGCTCTATAGAGTGCGCGTCCGACGCACTAGTGGACAGTGATCGGCCGCCTACTATTACTGGCTCTCTGAAGACCGGACGACCTCGAGAGTCTTCAGGAACCACCATGAATGCTCCTCCTGGCTTCCACAGCTAGGCATTGCCCGAGTCGCAACGTGACATTCTCGGCATGATCGCGACCGACCGGCATCTGGGCGAAATACTCTGCGCCAACTGCCAGATGCTCGACGCACAGGCCCCCGAAACCTTCTGCTCTATTCTGCTGACCGATGCCGAGGGCAAACGCTTGCTGAGCGGCGCGGCGCCCGGCCTGCCGCTCGAATACAGCGAGGCGGTTCACGGTATGGCCATTGGTCCAGAGGAAGGAACCTGCGGTACCGCAGCATTCCGGCGAGCTTGTGGTCACCGAAGACATCGCCCGAGACCCTAACTGGGAGCGTTTTCGCGACCTGGCGTTGGGGCATAACCTGCGTTCCTGCTGGTCGGTGCCTTTGCTCTCCCATCAAGGAAACGTGTTGGGTACATTTGCCCTGTACCACAACCGCGTCCATGCGCCGGTGGAGGCGCAGATTCAACGACTGGTCTGCGCGGCCCATCTGGCAGTCATTGCGATCCGCCATGAGCGTGATGGCCAACGTCTGGAGGAAAGCGAGCAACGTTTTGGTCGTTGTTCACCTACAACCCCAACCCGGTGTTCGCCCCTGATCTGGCTGGCAACATCCAGAGTGTGAACCCAGCAGGCCACAAGCTAAAACCGAACACTGCAACCAATTTCATTGGTCATCACTTTTCCCATCTGGTGCTCGAAGAGGACCTGGAACGGGTCGGTCAGCATTTTTCCGCAGCGCGCGAAGGAGAACCTCAACGCTTCGAGGCACGGGTTTTCGACGAGAGTGAAAAACTGTTGACCATGGACATCTCTAACCTGCCGATCATGGTCCACGGAGAGATCGTCGGGGTATTTGGCATTGCCCGGGGCATCAGCGAGCAGAAACAATTCGAGCGACAATTGAGCTTCAACGCCAGCCATGACCGGCTGACCGGTTTGCTTAACCGTGTTTCGCTTGAAGAGCGGCTTGTTCTGGATTGTCACATCAGTCGTCAGCCTCAGCTTCGTCTGGCGGTAATGTGCATTGACCTGGATGGATTCAAATCCCTCAACGCTTCGATCGGTCACTATTTCGACGATCAGGTGCTGATTGAGTTGGCGCAGCGCATGACCCAGCAGGTTCGTCCTGATGACACCATCGTGCGCATGGGTGGTGACGAATTTATCGTGCTGCTGCCGGACCTGCTTCGTGATGAGGACGTTGTGCCGGTGGCCGAGCACCTGATGGCCAGCATTGCCAGACCCTACTGTATCCAGGGCATTGACCTGCGGGTGAGTGCAAATGTCGGCATCACCCTGAGCAATGGTCACATCGAGCAACCGATGCAACTGATCCAGCAGGCTGACATGGCCCTGTACAAAGCCAAGCAGCAAGGGCGCAACAGCTTTCAGTGGTACAGCAGCGATCTTAATCAGCGTGTTTGCGCGCACGCGAGCCTGCGTAATGACCTGCAAAAGGCAATCGAAACTCAGTCGTTGCAGCTGCATTACCAACCACAGATAGGCGCGCGCACGGGGCGGGTGGTCGGGATCGAAGCGTTGCTGCGCTGGGAACATCCGGAAAATGGATTTATCTCACCCGCGGAGTTTGTGCCGGTGGCTGAGGACAGTGGTCAGATTATCCCGCTGAGCCTTTGGGTGCTCGATAAGGCATGCGCGGAGCTTCGTCAGCTAAGCGAGCAGGGCATCACGGGTATCTCGATGGCGGTGAATATTTCACCGATGCATTTTCAGCGTGGCTATTTCGTCCAGTGTGTCCAGGCTACCCTGGGGAAACATGGTCTGCGTGGTGAGCAGTTGGAGCTGGAGATCACCGCGTCGCTGCTGTTGCATAACGCTGAGCAGGCGATTGACACGTTGCACCGGCTCAAGGCGTTGGTGCGCATTGCGCTTGATGATTTCGGAACCGGTTTTTCCAGCCTCAGCTACCTCAAGCGTTTACCCATTGACAAGATCAAGGTCGACCGCTCGTTCATCCAGGAAATCGCCACCGACCATCATGATGCAGCGTGCACCAAAGGCATTATTTCCATGGCCCATCACCTGCGCCTGACGGTGGTCGCCGAAGGCGTGGAAATGGCGTCCCAGGTGGATTTCCTGAAGCGCAGTCGCTGCGATGTTTTGCAGGGGTATTACTTTGCCAAACCGATGCCCCATACAGAAATCGAAGCTCTCCTGAGCCAACCCGCCGCCACATCCCTGACAGGCAGTTCTGACTGGTCCCTGTCCTGAAAATCAGACGCCAAGGTAAATTTTCAGACCCCAACGCAGAACTCCCTTTCTCCAGGCAAGGCGCTCCCTGCGCCTTTCTCACACACTCGGCTCTAACGCTATCGCGCTGTATAACAACAAGAGCCGCGAAAAAATGACCAGTTCCCAACCTGCTACCGAAAGCCAGACCGGCCACATCGGCGCCCGTCAGGCCCGTGTCGAGGACGCCGCATTGTTGCGCGGCCTCGGCTGCTATGCCGATGACGCTGCGATCCCTCCGGGAACGCTACATGCGGCGATCATCCGTTCACCCCACGCTCATGCCCGGATCATCTCGGTGGACTTTTCCAAAGCGCTGCTGATGAAAGGCGTGCACGGCGTACTGGTCGGCGAAGACGTCAAACGCTGGGCGCTGCCGTTTCCGGTGGGTGTACGTCAGCCGATGGAGCACTGGTGCGTCGCCGTCGACAAGGTGCGTTATGTCGGAGAGCCGGTGGCCGTGGTGATCGCTGAGAGCCGCTATCTGGCGGAGGACGCCATCGAAGGTGTGCGCGTTGAATACGAGCGGCTGTCGCCGATCATAGATCCTGAACTGGCCACCGCCGAACAGGCGCCGATCCTGCACGAAGCGGTCGGCAGCAACGTGGTCAACGAACGGCACTTTCGCTATGGCGAGCCGGAACAGGCGTTCGAGCAGGCGCCGCACAAGGTCTCGCTCAAAGTGAAGTTTCCGCGCAGTTCCTGCACACCCATTGAATGCTATGTGGTGCTGGCTCAGTACGAGCGCGCCACTGGCATCTATGACGTGTTGGCCAATTTCCAGGGCCCCTATGCGTTGCACACGGTCATGGCCCGGGCACTGAATGTGCCTGGCAACCGCTTGCGTTTGCGCACACCGAAAGATTCCGGCGGTAGCTTTGGCATCAAGCAAGGCGTGTTCCCTTACGTCGTGATGATGGGCCTGGCGTCACGCAAAGTCGGCGCACCGGTGAAGTGGGTCGAGGACCGTCTGGAACATCTTCAAGGGGCTTCTTCGGCGACCAATCGGGTGACCGAGATTGAAGCGGCGGTAGAAGCCGATGGCCGTATCACCGCGTTGCGTTATGACCAGATCGACGATTGCGGTGCCTACCTGAGAGCGCCCGAACCGGCAACGTTCTACCGCATGCACGGCAACCTGACGGGGGCCTACGCGATCCGCAATGTGCAAGTTCGCAACCGCGTGGTGCTGACCAACAAAACCCCTTCCGGCCTGAACCGTGGTTTTGGTGGACCGCAGGTGTATTTCGCCCTGGAGCGGCTGCTGCAACACATCGCCGTGCAGTTGAAGCTTGATCCGTTGGAGGTGATCCGCCGCAACCTGGTGCCGGCCGATGCTTTTCCTTATCAGGCGGCCGCCGGCGCGCTGCTCGATTCCGGCAATTACCAGGCAGGCATCGCCTTGGCGGCTGATGAGGGCGGTCTCGACGAGTTGCTCAAGCGTCGTGATCAGGCGCGTGCCGAAGGCCGAATCTATGGCATCGGTTATGCCGCCGTCATCGAACCCTCGATTTCCAACATGGGCTACATCACCACCGCGATGACACCCGAAGAGCGGCGCAAGGCCGGTCCGAAAAACGGCGCTGTCGCCACCGCCACCATCAACGTCGGCCCATTGGGTGACGTCAGTGTGCACGTATCCTCGGCGCCGCAAGGGCAGGGCCATCAAACCACCGTCGCTCAGGTCGTCGCCGAAGTGCTTGGGGTGGCGCTGGAATCCATCGTGGTCAACGTCGAACTGGATACCCAGAAGGACGCCTGGTCGATTGCCTCGGGCAACTATTCCAGCCGCTTCGCCGGCGCTGTGGCCGGTGCCGTCTACAAGGCCGCGCTGAAGATCCGCGATCGCCTCGCCGCAATTGCCGCCGAGCAGTTGCAGGCCAGTCCCGAAGATATTCGTTTCGCCGGCGGCAAGATTTTTGTGGTCAATGGCGGGGCGGTGGCGCCATTCCATCGGATTGCCGGTGCGACCCACTGGTCGCCGGGCCTGCTGCCGGAAGGTGAAAGCGGCGGCCTGCGCGAAACCGCCTTCTGGAGCCCGCCGCAACTGGTGGCGCCGGACGACCAGGATCAGGTCAATAGCTCACTGTGCTACGGCTTTGTCTTTGACATCTGTGGCCTGGAAATCGACCGCATGACCGGTGAGATCCACATCGATCGCTACGTCACCTGCCATGACGCCGGCCGCCTGCTCAACCCGGCACTGGTCGATGGCCAGATTCGTGGTGGCTTCACCCAGGGCCTCGGCGCGGCGCTGATGGAAGAGTTCGCCTATGGCGAGGACGGCAGCTTCCTCTCCGGGACCTTCGCCGATTACCTGGTGCCGACCGCACCGGAAGTGATCGAACCGGTGATCCTGCACATGGAAACGCCATCGCCATTCACCCCGTTGGGCGCCAAGGGTGTGGGCGAGGGCAACAATATGAGCACGCCGGTGTGCATCGCCAACGCGGTGGCCGACGCCCTCGGTCGCTCGGACATCCGTCTGCCACTGACGCCCTCGAAAGTACGCACGCTCATTGGCATCGACGAACCGCCACGGCCCGCCGGTATGGAAGCCGATGACAACCTCGACGCAGCCGCCGGTGGACCGGCACTGCGGGCCAACGACTCGGTGGTGATTCCTGCCTCGCCGCAACAGGTGTTCGATACCTTGCTCGACCCGCAGACGCTGGCGGCGATCATTCCCGGTTGCCACGACCTCGTGCTCGAAGGCGAAAACCGTTACCGCGCAGACGTCACCGTCGGCGTCGGCATGATCCGCGCGCGCTTCGAGGCCAAGGTGGCCCTGAGTGATCTGGACCCGCCGCATTCGTTGCGTCTGTCGGGATCCGGCAGCAGCTCCATGGGATCGGCCCAAGGCCAGGCCCAGGTGCGTTTCGTTGAACTGGAAAATGGCCACACACGTCTGGAGTACCAATACCAGGTGGCGGTCAGCGGCAAAGTCGCCGCAGTCGGCGGTCGAATGTTGCAAGGGGCCTCGAAAGTGATCATCGGACAAATATTTACTCGCCTGTCGCAACGGGTCAGCGGCCAAGCCATCTCCACCGGCTGGTGGGCGCGGCTGCGTGCCTCGCTCGGCGCGCTGTTTGGCAAGGGAGGTGCGCAATGAAACCGGCGGCTTTCGATTACGTTCGGGCTGACACCCGTCGTCAGGTGGTTGAGTTGCTCGCCGAGTACGGCCAGGAAGCTCGCATCATCGCCGGTGGCCAATCGCTGATGGCGGTGCTGAACATGCGCCTGGCTCAACCCAAATTGCTGATCGATATCAATCATGTGGATGAGCTGGCCTATATCGAGCTGCGCAACGATTGCCTGGCTGTCGGTGCCGGGGTGCGACAGGCGCAGTTGCTGGCGCGTTCGAGCCTGATGGACGAGGTGCCTTTATTGGCGCTGGCCATGCCCTGGATCGGTCACTTCCAGACGCGTAACCGCGGCACCGTCTGTGGCTCGGTGGCTCATGCCGACCCCAGCGCCGAGTTGCCACTGTGCCTGGTGACGCTGGGCGGCGAAATCGTCCTGGAGTCGAAAAAAGGCAAGCGCATCGTCAAGGCTGCCGACTTCTTCCAGGGCATTCTCACCACCGACAAGCGTGCGGATGAACTGGTCGTCGAGGTGCGCTTTCCGCTCAAGCGCGAAGGCATCACCTATCGCTTCCGTGAAATCGCCATGCGCCACGGTGACTTCGCCATTGTTTCCCTGGCCGCGGCCATCGGCACGGACCAGGTCGAACTCGGCATCGGCGGGGTCGCCGACCGTCCGCAACGTCGCAGTCTGCCACGTGGTGCGGCGCTGCCCGACGCGCTCAATCAAACCGCCTGGTCGCTCGATGCACAAGACGACGTGCAGGCCAGTGCTGCCTTTCGCCGCCAACTGATTCGCGAGCTGGGTCATCAGCTGATCGAAGGAGCCTGACATGCGTGTAACTGCCGACCAAACCTTTCCGATTCGCCTGGAACTCAACGGCCGCTCCCGCCAAGCGTTGGCTGAACCGCGCACCCAACTCTGCGATTTCCTGCGCCACGACCTCGGTGCCACGGGTGTCCATGTTGGATGCGAACACGGTGTCTGCGGTGCCTGCACGGTGCTGGTGGACGGAGTCGCCATGCGTTCCTGCCTGATGCTCGCGGTACAGGGGCACGAGCGGCGTATCGAGACCGTCGAGTCCCTGGCCGACGACGACACACTGAGCGACCTGCAACAAGCTTTTCGCCGTCATCACGCCTTGCAGTGCGGCTTTTGCACTGCGGGCATTCTCATGTCCTGCGTGGATTTCCTCGAACGGGTACCCAACCCGGACGAGACCCAGGTACGCGACATGCTTTCGGGGCATCTATGTCGCTGCACGGGCTACACCGGCATCGTCCAGGCCGTGCTCGAAGTCGCCGCCCAGCGCCAAACGAACAAAGGGGTATAACAAAAATGTTCGATCTCGGACGCAGCTTCCTCGCAGCCGTTGAACGCCGACCGCACGCCGTGGCGGTCAGTGACGGTGCATTGAAGAAAACCTATGAAGACTGGTTCGTCGATATCCAGAGCGCAGCCAGGGGCCTGCAACGCCTGGGGCTGCAACGCGGCGACCGACTGCTGGTAGCGATGCAGAACCGCTGGCAAATGGCGACCCTGCATTGGGCCTGTCAGTTTGCGGGCGTCGTCATGACCCCGTTGAACTGGCGTTCGACTGCCGATGAGCTGGGCTACTGCATCGAAGATGCGCAAATCCGCGCGTTGGCCTACGACGACGCGACCGTGGCCGCCGTAGCCGGCTGCTGTGCCGCCACAGGGCTGCCACGGATCGCCGCCGGTCTGCGTGCCGCCGACTCCGACCTGAGTTTCGAGGAACTGTGTTCGCAAGCGCCTGCGGCAATCATTCTGCAGGCCAACGCCGAAGACTTTTCACTGCTGCTGTACACCTCCGGCACCACCAGCAAGCCCAAGGGCGTGCCCCGTCGCCACCGTAGTGAACGCGCCGCGGCGGTTGCCCACGTAGCGCAAAACCTTTACCGCCAGAGCGAGTGCACGCTGGGAGTCATGCCGCTTTATCACACGATGGGCGTGCGTTCGCTGTTGTCCATGGCGCTGATCGACGGACATTTTGTCTGTGTGCCGAAGTTCGACGTCGAAGCCACGCTGCAGGCCATCGAGCGGGAAAAAGTCAGCAACCTGTACCTGGTGCCGACGCTCTACCACATGCTCATCGAACACCCGGCCTTCGCCCGCGAGCGAGTCGCCAGTGTGGAGAAAATCGGCTTTGCCGGTGCGCCGATGAGCGACGGCTTGATGCGTCGCGTCGAGGCGGCGTTCCAGCCGCAATTGTTCGTCAATCATTACGGCAGCTCGGAAATCTACACCTTCACCATCGACCAGCAAGCCAGCCGCAAACCCGGTTCGTCAGGGCGTAGTGCAATGAACCAGCGAGTGCGCGTGGTGCCGCTCGATGCAGAAACGGCAGACGTGCAGGCCAATCCGTTGGAGGAGGGCCAGATCATCGCCGACCTGGCGAGTGACGAGGCGTTCGAAGGCTACCTCAACCGCCCCGAAGCGACCGCCAAGGCGTTGCGTGACGGATGGTATTTCACCGGTGACATCGGCTACTTCGATCTGGAGGGCGATCTGTTCGTTACGGGTCGGGTCGATGACTTGATCATCACCGGCGGCGAAAACGTCAGCCCGGCGGAAATCGAAAACATGCTCTCCCTGCACCCGGCAGTGGAAGAAGTGGTAGTGGTCGGCCTGCCCGACGAGCAGTGGGGCAAGATCATTGCCGCGTTCATCAAACTGCGCGCCGAAGTCTCGGAATGCGACCTCGATGCCCATTGCATTGCTTCGGGCCTGGCCAAATTCAAGCGGCCACGGCGTTACCAGTTCATCGACCAGATTCCAAAATCTCCCGTTGGCAAGGTGCTGCGGCGCGTGCTGCTGGCCCCATTCCAGGAACAGGCCTTGAAGGCCATCAGCTAATCATCCAGAGGACACTCCCATGCAACAACAATCGATCCAGCAATTTCTCGAGACTCAATTCGATGGCTTCCAGGTAGAAGTCGATGTGTCCCGTGAGCGCGCCGACATCATCCTCAACCGGGCGCCGTTGAACGTCATTTCCATGGGGCAGCGTGATGAACTGCGCCTGGTCTTCGAAGCCCTCGATGCACACAAAGAGGTGCGCGTCATCGTGCTGCGCTCGGTGGGTGAACACTTCTCCAGCGGCGGCGACATTAAGGGTTTTCTCGAAGCGTCGCCAGAGCACGTTTCCAAGCTGGCCTGGAACGTCGCGGCACCGGCACGTTGCGAAAAACCGGTGATCGTTGCCAACCGCGGTTACACCTTCGGTGTCGGTTTCGAACTGTCCCTGGCCTGCGATTTCCGCATTGCGTCGCAAACCACGCGCTACGCCTTGCCTGAGCAGAACCTGGGGCAGATCCCGGGCTCGGGTGGCTCCGCACGCCTGCAGAAAATCATTGGCATCACCCGCACCAAGCAGATGGTGATGCGCGCCAAACGCATCACGGGCGACCAGGCCTATGCCTGGGGTATCGCGACCGAGGTCGTGCCGGACACCGAACTGGAAAGCACCGTCGATGCCTTGGTCGATGAGCTGCGTCGCTTCTCGCCGCTGGCTCAGCGCACGGCAAAAAAACTGATCAACGACAACGAAGATGCGCCGCTGACCGTCGCGATCGAAATGGAAGGTCACTGCTACAGCCGTCTGCGTAGCTCCAAGGACTTCAAGGAAGGCGTCGAAGCCTTTCACAGCAAGCGTCCGGCAGTGTTCACCGGCGAGTAAATGTGTACCGGCGAGCAGGCCCGGGAGCATGTCGGCTACGGCGTGCGTCTCTACGGAGCAGGGCCTGCCCCCCCTTCACTGAAACTGATAGGGCACATCAATATTCGTTAATGGAAAACCTGTCGCGAGGCTCTTAGGGTGAGATCGGCTGCACCGAAATCCGTCCAATAAATATAAGAATCGGAGTTCCACTTATGGCTTCTAGCTGGCTGGTTTTAACCATCGTGGCCGTCTACATGGTGGTCTTGGCGTTGATCAGTTTCTGGGTTCGACGCTCTACACAAAGTGCGAAAAACTTCACGACAGGAGGCAAGGACTTCCCGGCGGTGCTGATCGGTTTTCTGATGATGTCCGAGTTCATCGGCACTACCGCGAGCATTGGTACGGCCCAGGCGGGTTACACCTATGGCATTTCCGCCGCCTGGAACATAGCCGCCCTGGGCGTCGGGTTCGTGATCTTCTCCATGTTGTTGGCGAAGAAGTACAAGGAGCTCGGCGAGAACACCATTTCCGGGGCGCTGGCCCGCACTTACGGCGAGCCGGTACGTTTTGCCACATCGGTGATCATGATCTGCGCACTGTCGATCGTCGCGGTCTCGATCTACGCCAGCGGTGGGGCAGTGCTCGCGACCTTGCTGAGCATCGAGCGGACGTCGGCGATCATCATCGTCGGTATTGTCTCGGTGCTGTATGTCGGCATCGGCGGCATGCGCTCGGTGATCTATACCAACGTCTTGCATGCGTTGATGATGTACGCCGGGATCATCCTCGCCCTGGGTTTTGCCTTGAGCAAAGTGGGCGGCATGGGCGAGTTGGTGGCGCGACTGCCAGCGCCGATGTTCGAAGTCGGCAACGTCGGTTGGCCGAAGATTTTCGCCTGGCTGGTGGCCGGCATCGGTGCGACGTTCGCCACCCAGTACGTGGTGCAGGCGGTGAATACCGTCAGCGACGGGCGCAAGGCCCAACACGCGAGTTTCTACTGTGCATTGATGTTGATTCCCTACGGCCTGATCGCGGCAATGGTGGGGATGTGCAGCGCGGTGTTGTTTCCACAGATTCCCACGTTGCAGGCCTTTCCGCAAATCCTCGGGCACATGCAGGAATGGATGGCCGGGATCGTCGTCGCCGGACTGGCCGGGGCGCTGTTCGGCACCATGGCCGCGCTAACCATGGGCATCGCCACATTGTTGCTCAAGGACTTCTATCAGCCGTTCTTCAACCCACAACGTGATGATCGCAAGAACCTCAACTTTGCCCGGACCGCGACCATCGTCGCCGGCCTGCTGCCCATCACACTGGCGCTGTACGCCTCCGACGTTCTGGTGGTGACCTTCCTCGCCAAGGCCTTGCGTGCCTCACTCGCGGTACTGGTGCTGATGGTGTTTTACGCGCCGACATTCGGCACGCGGCGGGGTGCGTTCATCAGCATCATCGCGTCACTGACCATCACCATCGGCTGGTTCCTGATGGGCAATCCCTACGGCATCGACAACGCCTACATCGCACTGGCCACGCCACTCGTGATCATGACCCTGAGCCACTTGCTGCGGGGTGGCAAGCCCGAGCGAACCGACAGCGCCAAACCCATTGGTGCGACCGCAACCGGAAGCTGAAGCCCAGCGATTTCAACGGGCGTGCCGTCGGGTGACCGGGCATGCCACCAGAACAATAATGACGAGGTAAGGCCATGCAGCCTGTGACTCTTTCCACCCCCGAAGCCGACATGGCCGGGGACCTGCCAGCAGGCGCCAGCCTGCGTGGTTGGCTCGACCATTTGCAGCGCCAGCAGCGCTTGGCAATGATACGCCCCGGCGTGGACCTGCGTTTCGGCGTTGCAGCGATTGCCAATCGCCTGGACGGCAAGAGCGCTTCACTGTTTCCCCAGCCTGGCGGCCACTCGATTGCGGTGGTGTCCGGCCTGCTGTCCGACCGGCAGTGGATGGCCGAAGCCATGGGCGTGGAGTCCGCTGAAGTGTTGGCGCGTTTCCAAGCCGCCAGCCTCAATCCGCTGCCGTGGCGCGAAGTCAGCGATGCAGCTTGTCAGCAAGTGGTGCATCGCGAGATCGACCTGAACAAACTGCTGCCAATTCCCACCCACAACGAGCACGACAGCGGCCCTTACATCACCGCTGGCCTGCTGATTACCCGAAACCCGCGCACCGGGGTACAGAACGTTTCGATTCACCGCTTGCAAGTGAGCAGCCCAAATCGCCTGGGCGCACTGCTGTTGCCACGCCATGCGCTGGCCTTCTTTCAGGAAGTCGAGGCGCTGGGAGAGGATCTGGACGTGGCGGTGGTCATTGGCGCTGATCCGCTGACCTTGCTGGCGTCCCAGGCCATCGTGCCGATCGATCACGACGAACTGGAAATTGCCGGTGCGCTGCATGGCCGTCCGCTGGCGGTGACGCGCTGTGTCACCAACCAGATTCGCGTGCCTGCCGATGCCGAGATCGTCATCGAAGGCCGGTTGCTGGCCAAGGCGCGGGAGATGGAAGGGCCGTTTGGCGAGTTTCCGCAGTACTACGGCGAGCGCGCCGAACGCCATGTGATCGAAGTCGACGCCGTGACCCATCGTCACAACCCGATTTTTCACACCATCGTCGGCGGCGGCCTGGAGCACTTGCTGCTCGGCGGCATCCCGCGCGAAGCGACCATGCTCGCGCACTTGCGCCGCAGCTTTCCGTGCGTGCGTGACGTGCATCTGAGCAAGGGCGGAGTGTGTCGTTATCACCTTTATGTGCAGATCGACAAACGCTCCGAGGGTGAGGGCAAGAACGTCATCCTAGGCGCGCTGGGCGGTCACTACGACATCAAGCATGTCACCGTGGTGGATCTGGATGTGGACATTCATGACCCCACCGAAGTCGAGTGGGCGATTGCCACCCGCTTCCAGGCCGATCGCGACCTGGTGCTGATCCACGAATCCCAGGGCTCGAAGCTCGACCCGTCCACCCGTGACGGTGTTGGCTCGAAGATGGGCTACGACGCCACGGTGCCGCTGTCGGCACCGACCATGCGCTTCAAACGAATCCAGGTGCCAGGCCAACAGGAAGTCGAACTCGACAAGTTGGCGCACGCGGCCCCGCAGGACTGGCAGCGCGTGCTCCAGATGCACGATTGAACCCGGTGGCCGCTGGAGTTCGACGGCCTGTTTCCGATAGTTCCAACCAACTCAAGACACGTCTTGCGTGAGGCAACCATGACCACGACAACAACAACAACAACAACTGCATCGCCAACCAGCGCCGCTATCGATATACCGCAGATTCCACCTGGCAAGGCCTTGCTCGCGGCATTTGCCTCGACATTTGGCTGGGCGCTGGATTTGTTTGACCTGTTCATTCTGCTCTACGTGGCGCCGATCATCGGCCGCATGTTTTTCCCCTCGGACACCCCGACTCTGTCGCTGGCCGCGGTATACGCCTCATTCGCCGTGGCCCTGCTGGTGCGCCCCCTGGGTTCGGCAATCTTCGGCGCGTATGCCGACAAGCACGGCCGCAAGCGAGCGTTGATGGTGTCGATGGTCGGCGTCGGTATTTCCACGGCACTGTTTGGCGCGCTGCCGACCATTCATCAGGCCGGCATATTGGCGCCGATACTGTTTCTGCTATTGCGGGTGATTCAGGGCATTTTCGTTGGCGGCATCGTGGCCTCCACTCACACCATCGGCACCGAATCCATCTCCCCGCGCTATCGCGGCCTGATGTCCGGGTTGATCGGTGGTGCCGGTGCCGGCATGGGCGCGCTGTTGGCGTCGTTCACTTACCTGGTGTTGTCGGAAATTTTCCCTGGGGATGAATTTGACGTCTGGGGCTGGCGCTTCATGTTCTTCTGCGGGCTGCTCAGCACGTTTTTCGGGCTGGTGATGTTCCGCTATCTGGAAGAAACCCCGGTCTGGCAGCAACTGTAACAAGCCCGCAAGACCAAGGGGCCGGCGGTAGTGGTCGTGTCGCCGCTCAAGCGTCTGTTTGGTCGCGAGTACCGCAGCGTGATGCTGGTCAATCTGCTGATTACATTCGGCGGCGGAGCAACGTATTACCTGGCCTGCGGTTATCTGCCGACCTTGCTCAACGTGGTCGCCAAAGTGCCCCATACGGAAACTTCGCAGATGCTCATGTACGGGTCGGTGGCAACCATTGTCGGAGCACTGGCCTTCGGTTTCCTGAGTGACCTGATCGGTCGCAAGAAGACCTTCATGCTACTGGGTGTGATTAACCTGGTGAGCTTGCCGATGATGTTCCTCGGTGTCGCCGAGCCGGGTTCGCTGGCGCGCACTGCGCTGTATTGCGTGGGCATCGCCTTCATGGGCGGGGCGATCATCGCGCCGATCCTGATCTTCCTCAACGAACGCTTCAGCACCGAGCTGCGCGCCAGCGGCACAGGATTGTCCTGGAACATCGGTTTCGCCCTCGGTGGAACCATGCCGACCTTTGTGTCCCTGTTCAGTAGCAGTCCCGCGCAGATCCCGATGGTGCTGGCGATTTTCGCCGCCGGCCTGTCGGTGATCTACCTGATCGGCAGCGTGGTGATTCCGGAAACCCAAGGCAACTTCAAGTAAAGGAAAACGCAATGAGCAGACTGAAGGGAAAAGTCGCGATCATTACCGGTGCCGCGCAAGGCATCGGTGCCACGTATGCCCAGGCCCTGGCGGTCGAGGGCGCGAAGGTGGTGCTTTGCGATTTGAAGGCGCCTGATGACACCGCTGCCGCGATCCGCAACAAGGGCGGTACGGCCCTGGCAATCGCTTGCGACGTGACCGACGGTGCCGCGGTTCAAGCCATGGTCGAGGAAGCCGTGGCGCAGTTCAGCGGTGTGCACGTACTGATCAACAACGCGGCGTTGTTTGCCACCCTGGAACTCAAACCGTTCGAGCAGACCAGCTCGGCGGAATGGGACCGGATCATGGCGGTCAACGTGCGCGGTTCTTTCGAGTGCGCGAAGGCGGTCATGCCGGTGATGCGCCGTCAGGGCTACGGCAAGATCGTCAACATTGCCTCGGCAACGGCGTTCAAAGGCGCGCCGATGATGGCGGCGTATGTCGCGTCGAAGGGCGCGGTGATTGCCCTGACTCGCTCGATAGCGCGGGAAGTCGGCGACGCCGGCATCCGCTGCAACTGCCTGGCGCCCGGCCTGACCATGAGCGCCAACGTCCAGGCCAATGCCGCCTGGGCCGGGGATATCGTGCGCAACAACATTGCCAGCCGTTGCATCAAGCGCGAAGCGGTGCCGCAGGATCTGATCGGCGCGCTGCTGTTTCTGTCCAGCACCGACAGTGATTTCATGAGCGGCCAGACCATTGTGGTCGACGGCGGTTCGGTGACCCATTGATTCAAGGAGGACTCATGCAAAGCCAACACTTCATCGATGGACAATGGACCGCTACGGATCGTTGGACCGACAGTCTCGATCCGGCAAACGGTGAGCTGATCGGACGCTTTGCCGACGGCGGCGAGGCCGAAGCTGAAGCGGCGGTGGCCGCCGGCGCCCGTGCCTTCAACGACCCGCAGTGGGCGCAGAATCCACGCCTGCGTCAGCAGCTATTGCTGGAGTGGGCTGCCGGCCTGACAGCGCGTCAGGAACAACTCGCGCATTTGCTGACCCGCGAGAACGGCAAGGCATTGGCGCAGTCCCGAGGAGAGATCGGCGGGGCGATTTCCGAGATTCTTTATTACGCCGGCCTGGCCCGGCACAACCCGGGGCACATGCTCGAAGTGGCACCCGGTGAGTTCTCCAGCATGCTGCGCGAACCCGCCGGAGTGGCGGGGCTGATCATTCCGTGGAATGCCCCGGCGGTGCTGCTGGTGCGTGCTCTGGCGCCGGCGATCGCGGCGGGTTGCACGGTGGTGATCAAACCCGCGCCACAAACCGCGCTGTTCAACGCGGCGATGCTCGAACCGCTGTTCGCGTTGCCGGGCCTGCCGGCAGGGGCAGTCAATCTGTTCACCGAGAGCGGGCATGCCGGGGCAGCGCATCTGGTGGCTTCGCCGCGGGTGGATGTGCTCAGTTTCACGGGCTCGACCGCTACCGGCCAGCGCATCATGCGCGCCTGCGCGGCGAGCATGAAAAAGCTCTCTCTGGAACTGGGTGGGAAGTCCTGCTGCCTGGTCTTTGAAGATGCCAATATTGCCGCCATCGCGCCGAAACTGGCCGCGGCAGCCACCATTATCTCTGGCCAGCAATGCACTGCCGCCCGACGCGTGCTGGTGCATGCCAGCCGTTTCGCCGAAATGAAAACCGCGCTGACCACCGCTCTGCAGCAGGTGCGTCTGGGCAATGGCTTCGATCCAGCGACAACTATGGGACCGCTGATCGACTGGCAATCCAGGGATAACGTCGAGCGACGCATTAGCGAGGCACTGGACAGCTGTGACGAAGTGCTGCTGGCCGGTGGTCGTGGGCAGGGTGAACTGAGCAAAGGCGCATTCCTCGCACCATCGCTGATTGCCCACCGCGACAGCAGCGCGTTCTTCTGTCAGGAAGAAATTTTTGGTCCGTTGCTGATACTGGAGTCTTTCGAAGACGAAGCCGAGGCTGTTGCGCGGGCCAACCATACCGAGTTCGGCCTGTCTGCGAGTGTCTGGACCGAACAGGGTGCGCGCGCCTGGCGTGTCGCTCGGGCATTGCGCAACGGCACGGTGTGGCTCAATGAGCACAACAAATTGTTCGCCGAGGCGGAAACCGGTGGCTACCGCAAGAGCGGCCTGGGGCGCTTGCATGGCGTCGATGCGCTGCTGGATTTCAGCGAGCTCAAACACATTTATCAGAACGTCGGCACGCTCGGTTGAGCGCGCACGCGAGGGTGACTATGGAGCTGCGCCATCTGAAGTATTTCACCTGCCTCTATGAAGAGGGCTCCGTCACCCGGGCTGCACAGCGCTTGAATATCGTGCAACCGGCGTTGTCGATGCAGATCGCCAGGCTTGAGGAAGAACTCGGGCAGACGTTGTTCGAGCGCAGCTCCAAGGGCATGGCGCCGACCGAGGCCGCAGATCAGGCTTATCGCTTGTTCATGCCGATTCTTGGCCAGCTGCTGGCGGCGCGTCAGGCCCTGATCGACCGTAGCGGCCAGATTGGTGGACGCATCAGCGCCGGGCTGATCGCGTCTGCCGCCAACAACGCGTTGGCGAGCACGCTGGCGCATTTCGTCGAGCATCAGCCACAGGTTGAATTGAGCGTCACCTCGGGCTACAGCCAGGAATTGATCGCGAAGGTCCTGACCGGCGTGCTGGATTTCGCGGTCATCAACCAAAGCTTTCAGCATGAGCACCTGATCGGCCACGACATCTTCGATGAGGAGCTACTGGTCGCCACCGGTGCAGCCAATCGCCTCAACGGAGCGTTGCCCTTGCCGTTGGCCAGTCTGGCGGGATTCAGACTGGTGCTGCCCTCGCCTCGTCACGGGTTGCGCAGGGTGATTGACCAGCACCTTGCTGCCCAGGGCATTGAAGTCACCCCGCAGTTGGAGGTGGACGATCTGGCGGTCATCGAGGACTTCTTGCGTCGCAGCGACTGGGTCGGCGTGCTGCCGGCAACCATCCTGCATCGCGGATTGCACGAAGGCGCGTTGCGCGCCTATCCGCTGGCCGCGCCAGGAATCAGCCGGCGCATGGTCTGTGTGCACGACGCCCGTCGACCATTGACCCCGGCGGCAATACTGTTCATCGAGATGATCGGCAAAACCATGACCACCGCACTCGACACCATCCATTTCTACAAAGAAGGTCCGATAGAGGAAGGCAACCATGGGCACTCCCGGTAATAGCCGGCCGCAGCGGCTGATCGTAGGAATTTCCGGTGCCTCAGGCGCCGTCTATGGCGTGCGTCTGTTGGAGCTGTTGCGCGACACGCCGATTGAAACCCATCTGGTGGTCAGCAAATCGGCGCTGATTACTTTGGCCCATGAAACCGAGATGTCCTGGTCCCGGATCAAGACCCTTGCGGACGTCAGCTACGTCAATCAGGACATTGGCGCGGCAATCGCCAGTGGCTCGTTCAAAACCATGGGCATGATCATCGCGCCGTGTTCGATACGCAGCTTGTCGGAGATTGCCAGCGGCGTGACTTCAACACTGCTGACTCGCGCCGCCGACGTGGTGCTCAAGGAACGCCGGCGCCTGGTGCTGATGGTTCGCGAGACGCCACTGCACCGCAATCACCTGCGCAGCATGACCGAGTTGGCCGAACTCGGTGCAGTGATCGCGCCGCCAGTGCCAGCGTTCTATGCCAAGCCGACCAGTCTGGAAGACATGATCGATCACACCGTTGGCAGGGTGCTGGATATGTTCGATATCGAACTGGGTGTCGTCCGTCGCTGGCGTGAACGGCCGGAGCGCGTAGCAACGCTGGATGAGGTGGTCGATGGTTGAGTCACGTTCGGTACATTCAGGCGGGGAGGCGCTCCAGGAATTCGCAGACCAGTTCCAAGGTCCGCTCGGTCGCTTCGGTCTGGGGAAAGTGCCGGCAGTCATCCAGCAACACACAGCGGCACGGCCCAGGCACCTGTCGTTCGATGACCACCAGTTGCTCGGGCGTGGCGTAGTGGTCTTCACGACCCTGAATGACCAGCAGCGGCTTTTCGATATAAGCCAACTGCGCTTCAAGATCGTCCAGGGAAAAGTCCGGGTGCAACCAGCTGTCGCTCCAACCGTGAAAGGCGCCATCGACATTTGTCCCATGGTGACGTACCAGGCGTTCGCGCAATGGGCCCCGATGCCAGGCTTCAGTGGTATGGCGAATGCCATCGAGGCTTTCGGCCTCGACAATTACGTGGGGTGCCAATGCAATGCTGCCCAGCACCCGTGGGTCGTTGGCGGCGGCATAGGCGAGGACGATGGATGCACCGTCGCTGTGACCGAGCAAGACCACTTGCGGCAGTTGCAAGGCATCGAGCAATTGCTGCAGTTCACGAGGGCCGTCGCTGGTCAGGTAGTTCAGCGGGCGCGGCAGGGTCACCGGGCTCGATTGCCCATAACCCTGACGGCTATAAGTGACCACACCGCAACCGCTGACCTGGGCCAGACGCCGGGGGAAGTCTTTCCATTGGTCAGCGCTGCCAAGGCCTTCATGCAGCAGTACAAGTGTCGGTCGCGATGGGTCAGCCGCACGAATGTGGCGATATTCCAGGCGCAGCGACCCAAGGTGCAAAAACGGTTGTGGCGACATGTTGAACCAACGTTTAAACAAGGTTGCTCGCAGGTTACCGTAAACGTAACCCTGCAGGCAGCACCACGCTTTGCTTGAGGTGTAGAAATCATGCGTCATCTTGATGTTCGGGTGATCCAACAGGCACTGCAATGGGCTCGCGAAGGGCAGGCGCAGTGGCTGTGCACAGTGCTCTCCACCTATGGTTCGGCGCCGCGTGCACCGGGTGCGATGCTGGTGACCAATGGCACGGGCGAACACGTCGGTTCGTTGTCCGGTGGCTGCGTCGAAGAAGAATTTCTTGAAAGCCTGGCGCGTGGAGAATTACGTGAACCGGCACAGATCGTCAGTTATGGCGACAGCGTAGAGCAACGGCATCGTTTGCGATTGCCTTGTGGTGGCGTGCTCATCGTGTTGGTCGAGCACCGCGCTGCCAGTGTTGAATGGATCGTACATCTGGAGAGTCTGCAAGCGGCATTGCTGGGTCAGCGCCGTCTGCAGCGCCATATCGAGTTGAGCAGCGGTGCAGTGCGCCTGGATCCAGACAGCGGACACGGTAGCGAGCGGGTGCAAGTCATTGATGAGCGAGTGCGCATCAGTGTTGGCCCGGCGTTACGCCTGATTCTGGCAGGGCTCTCGCCGGTCGCGGAAGCCTGCGCCAGTTTTGCCCGCGCCATCGGCTGCGAAGTCATCGCCTGCGACCCTCGGGAAGAGATGCTGCATGTCCAGCTCGAAGGCGTGGAGATGCAACGTGTGCTGCCTTCAATGTTTATTGCCGCCGCAGGTTGCCACGCGGCGACCGCCGTGGTGGCGCTGACTCATGATCCACGAATCGATGATCTGGCGCTGATGGAAGCGGTCCATACCCCGGCGTTTTACATTGGCGCCATGGGGTCTCAGGCAACCTCGGCCAAGCGCGCCGAACGACTCAAGCGCATCGGTGGTTTGACGGATGAACAGATCGCCCGTTTGCACATGCCCATCGGCCTCGACCTGGGGAGCAAGGCCCCGGCGGAAATCGCTCTGGCAGTGGTGGCCGATATCCTGCGTGTTTATCACGGCAGAGAACGCCATGCCTTGTGAGTCGGTTTTTCCGACGAGCGTGGGGGCTGCGAAAGTCGAGGTAGACGCTCGGTCATTCGCGCGCGATAGTGGCCAGCCAACATTGAGAGATCGCCGGGGTCTAGAAACAGATAGGCGCCGCGATTATTCTTCATTGTGGCCGATAACAACATCGCTTCAAGCGAGCGGAGGAATCTGATGTCCATAGCCCAACGGGTTTTCCACGGCAGGTTTGGCCGGGTCGCCTTGCTGAATATGGATCGTTCGCTGGTTACCCACACCCATTCCGAATGCCATGTGCTGGTCAAGGTGTCCGGCGAAGACACTTATTTCAACGTCAACGGTCGGCGGGTTCCACTCAGCGATCGCACGGCGGTGCTGGTCAACGCCTGGGAGCCGCATTTCTACGATCCGCAGCCAGGCGCCGGTGCCACCGTAATCCTGGCGCTTTACATCGAGCCCGCTTGGCTGGCCACTGCTCAGCAGTCGCTGGCACTCAGCGCCCGACCTGACTTTTTTGCCCAGTCGTGCATCGAATTGAAGAGCCGTAATCGCACCTTGGCCGACATCCTGGTCGCCGAAGCCCATGGCTGCGGGATCGTGCCGAAGGAGCGCATGGAATTCATGCTGTTCGACTTCCTGATTGAACTGATCGAGGACTTTTCCAGCTGGCGGCATTTATCGCTACTCGGTGCGCCGAACTCAGCTGAGTTCCGTGACGCGCGCGTGCGTCGTGGCACCGCATGGTTGCTTGAGCACCTCGATGATCCGAACCCGATCGACAACGCCGCGCGGGCTTGTGGTCTGTCGCGGGCGCACTTCTTTGCGCTGTTCAAAAAAGATACCGGCCTGACGCCTACCCTGCTGCTTAACGATGCGCGCATGCGGCGGGCTTTTGCCTGGCTGGAACGTGAGCGCAGTGGAACGTTGGGCCTGTTGTCGGAGAACCTCGGGTTCTCCGAGCAAGGTCATTTCACACGGTTTTTCCGTCAGCACATCGGAGCTTCACCCAGCCAGTATCGGCGCGTAGTGGATTGTTATACGACGGCTTGAACCGAGAGGAGGGCGGGGGGTATTGGGTAATACTCCCGCCGATGAAGTTAGTCTTTCATCTTGAAATTGCCGGTTTTTATAGACGATCAAACTTGTAGAGTCTATTAATTGTCGAGAGAATCATAGATCTCTTTCATGCGTTCTTCGCGCATCAACTCAAGTTCTTCTTTGGTTTCAGCTACCCACTGCAGGATAAAATCCCAGCAATCGCAGTCGTGAGCATCCGCTTCTGTTTCAAAAGCTTCTTTGAGAAATTTAAGGCGATATTCTTCTGGCGAGAGCCTGCAGTTTTCAGCGAGGCTGTAATTCAGCTCGCTGAGTTCAAGCTGAATCCATAGATTGGCGTCCAGGAATTTCTTTAGGGCAAGTTCGGCTCTAAGTTCTTTTGCGATCATGAATGCTCTCTTGTGGCATGCAATAAGTAGCTGGTTGTTCAAGGTCGGTCCAGCGCTAAATTGGACTATGTCAATTTCCTGCCGTCATCCATCCTCGAACGCCATGACTTTCACTCAGCTCTTTCACGACTCGAGCCGCGTCCTGCTTATGTTTATATGGGCCTATGACGACAAAGTTGTTTTCTTTACGCGCTACCGGCAACTCCAGTTGCTGAATGGCTTTTAGTGCGCGATGGCGGCTGGGCGTATTCAATGCAATTTCGATCACCCAAAGGCCGAATGAAGGCGTGGCTGAAGCTGCTTTTTTAGCGTGGAAAATGTAGCCGCCGCACGTCAAGCACGTGCGTTCCAGCGTGATTAGCGAGCCTGGTACGGTGCCAAAGACATGCCATTGCGGATCATCGGTTCTTTTGCGGGCGAAGATTGCCAAGAGCAGGCCGGTAAAGGCAATCAGCCCGCTGAGGATGATTGTCCATATGCGTGCCTGTGCGGGTAAAGAGGACAGCGTAAGTACTGGTGTTTCGTCTGGCTTTTCGTACAAAAACTGTACGGCGTCAGCCTCCGTTGAGTCGGGTGTGCGGGATTCGTTTTTTGCAAGGGGTGTGAGTTCGTCGGGAAGATTTGTACTGATCTCTGTCGCAACTTTATTAGCAATGTCGTTAAATTCGTGCTCGAAGTCTGTCACTTTTTGCTGGATGTATGAATTGTCGACGTTATTTTCACAAGTTGGTCCTGTGGACGTGTAGATACATAGTAGAGCTGATAGTTGCCCTAAAACGTTAGTTGCCAGTAAGCCCAAGCTAAGCTTTCGCACGGCGCCCTCTCCAAATCAAGTGAATAGTTATTTGTGCCATTTCTTTTTATAAAGAAAGGTTTAATTTCTGATCCTGAGATGGTCTGAGTTCTCGAGCGCGTCAGTGTGCCCAAGCGCCAAAATTAGTTGGCTGCTTTTTGTTGTTTTAAAGAACATCGGGCGTGCACTTTATAGACTACTGATTCACGAAAAAGGCTCAGATAGTCGAAAAAAACCATATCAGAATGGGAGGGGTTAATCCTATGAAATACATGTATTTAAGATAAATATCGTGACCAAAGTGCCTTGTGGAAAACCGCGAAGGATCTGCATTCGCCACTTATGTGATGAACACTCAAAATTCAAAAGTTATAGAGCCCGGTCGCTATCCATAAAGTCATCGAAGTCGTCGAACATGACCGGAATTGTGTCGGGTCCCAGCCCCTTAAATCAGACGCAAAGACAAATTTCCAGACTTCGGCGCAAAACTCCATCTCCCCAGGCAAGGCGCTCCCTGCGCCTTTCACACACACTTGGCTCTAGCGCTCTCGCGCTGTAAAACAACAAGAGCCACGAAAAATGACCAGATTCCCACCTGCTATCGAAAGGCAGACCTGCCATATCGGCGCCCTCCGGGTACGCTACATGCGACGATCATCCGTTCACCTCATGCTCATGTGCAGGTCACCTCGGTGGTTTTTTCCAACCCGCTGCCATGGAGCAGGATGTTCAGAAGAATAAAATGGCGTGCCAATTATCGGGTTAGTTGAAATTGACTAAGTACCGGTCCTTCGTGTGCGTTGCGTTGACCTCTAAGATTTTGCGTTGCTTCTATTACTTTAAAATAACAAAGGGAGCGCTATACAATTGAGTAGGAAAAAAATTGCTGCAAGTTCGGTGTTTCTTGGTATCACCCTGAGTGCACAGGCGCATGCTGACTTTCTAAGTGATAGCAAGGCCACCTTGGGGATGAGGAACTTCTACTTCAATAACGACAACCGCGATGGCACTGCCGCCCCTTCCAAAACCGAAGAATGGGCGCAGGGTTTCATGTTGGACTTCAAATCGGGTTATACCGATGGCATGGTTGGCTTTGGTGTCGATGGCCTGGGATTGCTGGGGGTTACCCTGAACAGCGGCAAAGGACGGCATGTCGGCAGCACCATGATGCCTTCTGACAGTGACAACCGTGCCGTCGACGAGTGGAGCCGGGTGGGGCTGACCGGAAAAGTCAAAATGTCGAAAACTGAACTTCGCTACGGCACCTTGATTCCGAAACTCCCAATTCTGGTTGCCAACGATGGGCGCGTACTTCCACAAACCTTCGAGGGCGGTCAAATCACCTCGAGCGAGTTCAAGGGGCTGACCTTGACTGGAGGTCGGATCGAACATGCGACAGGGCGTGGTTCAAGCGATCAGACGGGGTTGGCCGTTGCTGGTGGTACGCGTGAGAGCAATCAGTTTGACTTCGCCGGGGGCGATTGGAGTGTCACCAAGGATCTGACAGCTCAGTACTACTACGCAAACCTCGATAACTACTATACGCAGCATTTTTTTGGATTGATTCACACCCTTGCGCTCTCGGACAATCAGTCCCTTAAAACCGACCTGCGCTACTTCAAAACTGACTCGTCAGGTGCAAATAGCTCCGGTACGTCAGGCTACAGAATTAATGGCTACACCAAAAACGGTGATGGAGAGATCGACAACCGTACCTGGAGTGCCGCGTTGATTTACACGCTGGGTGGCCACGCGATTACTGCGGGGTACCAAAGTGTGTCGGATGGCAGCAACTTCACTCAACTCAATCAGGGCAGCCTGATAGACAAGGGCGCCGGTGGAGCAAGCCTGTATCTGTATACAGACCGCCTGATCCAAACGTTCACCCGCGCAGGCGAGCGCACAGCTTTCGGTCAGTATGCTTACGACTTTGCCGCTCTGGGAGTTCCTGGCCTGAAAGGCTCGGTCATGTACCTCTCCGGCGATAATATTAAAACTACGTCCGGCGACAACCAAAAGGAATGGGAAAGAGACATTAGCCTGGACTACGTCCTTCAGTCCGGAGCGCTTAAAGGTGTCGGGTTCGGCTGGCGTAACGGCAAGTCCAACAGCGAAGCGGCTCGTAACGTAGATCAGAACCGAGTTTTTGTAAGCTATAGCATTCCGCTTCTCTAACGAGTGTCATGAGGACGAATAGCCGCTTTCAGTCCGGCCACGCTGAGGAAGGCACCCGATAACACGGGTGCTTCTGTGCAGGATTATCCGCCCGACGCTCAGGACATTAGGTAGGTGGTGCAGCCGGTTTGATTTATTTTGTCTACGCCCTCTTAGAAGCCTTCCAGCACGATCTTGCCCTTCGCCTTGCCGCTTTCCAGCAGAGCATGGGCTCGACGAAGATTTTCTACGCTGATGCGCCCGTAGTTGTCGCCAACGGTGGTGCGCAAGTCGCCCCTATCAACGCGCCGCGCAATTTCATTGAGGATGTTGTGCTGCTCCTGCATGTCCTCTGTCTCGTAAAGCGAGCGGGTGTACATCAGCTCCCAGTGCAACGACAGGCTCTTGCGCTTCATCGGTACGACGTCAAGCGTGGCCGGGTCATCGATCAGGCCCAGCCTGCCCTGAGGTTTCAGTGACTCGATAATTTGCTCGAAGTGCCGATCGGTCTGGGTCAGGCTGGCGACATAGCTGACTTGTGCGATACCGAAGCGTTTGAGCTCCTCGCTGAGTGGCTTGGTATGGTCAATGACATGATGCGCACCAAGCTCGGTGACCCAGGCCTGCGTTTCAGGGCGCGAAGCCGTACCAATGATCGTCAACCCGGTTAGCTGACGAGCCAGCTGAGTCAGGATTGAACCCACCCCGCCTGCAGCGCCGATGATCAGCAGCGTTTCGCCTCGGTCGGTGGTATCGCGTGCAACACCCAGGCGATCAAAAAGTAATTCCCAGGCGGTCAGGGAAGTCAGCGGCAATGCCGCAGCCTGGCTGAAATCCAGCGACTGGGGCATTGAGCCGACGATGCGTTCGTCCACCAGTTGCAGCTCACTGTTGCTGCCCGGGCGGATCAGCGATCCGGCGTACCAGACCTTGTCACCGGGCTTGAATAGCGTCACGTCGCTGCCGACCGACTTGACCACGCCGGTAGCGTCCCAACCGAGGATACGCGGCTGGCTTTCGTCCTCGTGCGGTACGTATCCCTGCCGCACCTTGGTATCGACAGGATTGACCGATACGGCCTTTATCTCTACGAGCAAGTCGCGCGGCCCCGGCACTGGCTCGGGTATATCGATCTCCACCAAGGCGTCGGGATGTTCAATAGGCAGGCATTTGAAGTGTGCAATGGCTTTCATTCGAAGATCCTCAGGAGATGCGATACATTTTCGTGATGGTGAGCTTTTCAGCAGCACGTTCGATGAAAGGGAGCGCTGTCTGAAAATGCGGTGTCGCTTCGTGAGCAGTCAGCGCCGCTTCGTCCCGCCACTGCTCGATCATGTGGAAAGTGCGAGCCTGCTCGGCATCACGGTGGAAATCGTACTGGATGCAGTCCGCTTCGCTTCGGCTTGGGCCTTGCAGGCCCTGCAGCGTCTGCTCGAGCTCGACTTCGAAGCCGGCCTTGGCGACCAAGGTGGCAATCAGTGTCAGAGGGGTGGTCATCAAACCTCCTGTCTGTGTGCGATATGAAGAGGGAGCATTGGCTGGCACGGGTGTATCGAAGATGTCCATGCCGGCCATGCGGCCAAAAACCTGAATCCGGGTGAGAGCGCGACAACAATCTTGCCCACTTGGGCATTCGACCAAGTTGATAGCCCTAAGGCCACGCGAGCGCTCTCGCTCCGGCGGGATCACCTGTAGCGTTCAAGCCAATGGGCATAGGGAGCGGGCAAGGTCCAGGCAGCACGCTCTACACCCAGCGCCTGGGCGGCTGAATAGGACCAGTTAGGATTGCCCAGGTGCGCCCGGCCAATCATCGCCAGGTCCAGTTGACCACTTCTCACCGCTTCTTCGGCGACGCTCGGCGTGCCGAAGCCCCATGCCGAGGCCACCGCAATCCCCGCCTCGCGCCTTACGCGCTGAGTAACTTCGCCCATGAATCCGGGGGCCCAAGGAATGTTGGATTCAGGGATGGTGAACCCGATACTGACGCTGAGCAAGTCCAATCCACCGTCCTTGAAACGACGTGTCAGTTCGATAGCCTCTGACAAGGTCTGCTCGTCCCGGCCGTCGTATTCGATGACACCCAGGCGAGCGGTGAGCGGCAAGTGCTCTGGCCATACTTCGCGAACCGCCGCCAGTGTTTCCAGCAGAAAGCGGCTACGGTTATCGAAGTTTCCGCCGTAGGCGTCGTCACGAAGGTTGGAGTGTTCAGAGAGGAATGACTGGGCCAGATAGCCATGGGCGAAATGCAGCTCCAGCCACTCGAAGCCGGCCTCACGTGCACGGCGAGCGGCTGAGACAAAATCCTCGCGCACCCGGGCGATATCCTCCAGCGTCATGGCTTTGGGCAGCTTGGCGAGATGAGCGCCAAAGGCAACAGCCGACGGGGCGATGGTCTGCCAGCCACGCGCATCATCCTCGCCGATATGATCGTCACCTTCCCAAGGGCGGTTCGCACTGGCCTTGCGCCCCGCGTGGGCAATCTGGATACCTGGCACTGCGCCGGCAGCCTTGATCGATTGCACCACCGGCACGAAGGCGCGGGCGAGCTCATCATTCCAGATACCAGCGCAGCCAGGCGTGATCCGTCCTTCGGGGGACACGGCGGTCGCCTCGACGACCACCAGTCCCGCCCCGCCCCGCGCGAGGGTAGCATAGTGCACAGTGTGCCATTCGTTGATCAGGCCATCATCAGCCGAGTACATGCACATGGGGGGAATCGCGATCCGGTTGCGAAGGGAAATATCCTTGAGCGTGAAAGGTTGGAACAGCGCAGACATCAGGTTTTTCTCCGAAGTTTATATTTCTGTTGTTCGATAATATTCGAACTATTGGCATAGAGCAAACCCGTGTGTGATTCGCTCATGCGCCCCTTCAAACACCTTCCTCTCAGCGAATTCGTTCTTGAGCGTCTGTTTTACGCCTTGAGCGACCCTGTGCGCCTGGAGATAGTCCGGCGTCTCGCCGAGCTGGGAGAGGCCAGCTGTGGCGAGCTGGACGGTGGCCGAGCGAAGTCCACCATGTCCCACCATTTCCGGGTGCTGCGAGATGCCGGACTGGTTCAAACCCAGACCATCGGCACGACCCCCATGAACTCGTTGCGTAGGGAAGATTTGAGTCACCGTTTTCCGGGCCTGCTGGAAACGATCCTGTCCCAGTACGACGAAAAAGGAAGATGAGGCTCACGGGTGTTTTTCCACACAACTCTTTCAGCGCGCGCTCTGCGCAAAAACACGCGGATCTGAGAAGCAGTTGACCAGGTGGTCGTACACCAGCCTCACTCTCGGTGCCACGGGCCCTGATTGCGGGCGATACATGATCAATTCGGAAGGCGGCGGGGCATCGTGTTGCATGACCTCGACCAGTCGCCCTTCAGACAGATAGGGTTCTGCCAGATAACCGGGCATTTGCCCAAAGGCGATTCCCGCCAGAACAATCTCTCGCTCGGTTTCTGGATCGTCGCAGGTAAATGCCGGGGAGGCAGGCAGGAACGTTTGCCCCTCAGCAAGCACCCACGGCCAGGGGCGGCCGTTGTTGCGATCGATCAGCATCGACAGGGGCAAGCGTTTCAGATCCTCGATGCTGCCAGGGCATTGCACGGTGTCGAGGAGTGACGGCGCCGCGACGATTTTCAGGTCGACATGGGCCACCGTTCTGGCGATATAGCGCCGATCCCGCACAGCTCCAACACGAATACCGATGTCAATCTTGTTGGCCACCGCGTCGGTGAGCTGGTCATCCAGGCTCAGGTCGATGCTCAGGCCCGGATTCTCAAGCATCAGCGGTTTCAGAAACTCAATCAGATACAGCTTGCCAATGGCGTGGGGGGCCGTGATGCCGACGGCGCCTTTTACCTCCTGTTTACTGTTGGCGATAAACAACTGATCTACCCCATCCAGGGTTTCCCGGGCTTGCACGGCAAGTTTGGCACCAAAAGCGGTGACGTGAACCTGCCGCGTGCTGCGGTGGAACAACAGCTCCCCAAGCGTGCGCTCCAGTTCTTTGATGGCGCGTGTCACGGTCTGCGGAGAGGTGCCGAGACGGGTGGCTGCATCGCGAAACGTGGTCGATTGCGCCGCCACCGAAAAGATCCGAATCAGCTCCATGCGATTGAGCATTGGCGTCAACTCCCGTTGCAGAAAATGGAATTCTCAAATCCGAACTCTTCCATTTTCTGACGAATAAAACCAGCGCAGACTGCACTCATCAACCCAAACAGGTCTCAACAGGAGCGCTGAACATGAGTAAAAACATCCAGGGTAAAGTGGTCGTTATCACCGGTGCGAGTAGCGGTCTGGGCGAAGCAACGGCGCGTCATCTGGCAGCGCTCGGGGCCCATGTGGTGCTTGGCGCCCGTCGCCAGGACCGTCTGGACGCGATTGTCCGGGAGATCGCCGCAGCAGGCGGCAAGGCGATTGCCCATCCGATAGATGTCACAAACAAAGAGGACTTGTCTGCGCTGGTCGCCAAGGCTGTCGAGGCATTCGGTCGCATCGATGTGATGATCAACAATGCAGGGCTGATGGCGATCTCTCCGATTTCGCAACTGCGCACCGAAGAGTGGGATCGCATGATCGACATCAACATCAAGGGCGTGTTATATGGCATTGCGGCCGCGTTGCCGCTTTTCGAACAACAGGCCAGCGGTCACTTCATCAACATCTCGTCGGTTGCCGGCATCAAGGTGTTCAGCCCCGGTGGATCGGTGTACAGCGGTACCAAATTTGCGGTGCGCGCTATTTCCGATGGCCTGCGTCATGAAGTCGGCGGGAATATTCGCACGACGACCATCGAGCCGGGCGCGGTGGATTCCGAGCTCAAGTTCGGCAGCGGGCACCAGCCGAGCGCCGAGGTTGTTGGCGAGTTTTACAAGAAGGCCATCCCGGCTGATTCGGTTGCACGGGCCATCGCTTACGCGATCGAGCAACCTGCCGATGTCGATATCAACGAGATTGTTCTGCGTCCGACGGCGCAAGACTTCTGATAGGTACCCTGTGCCGTTTGTGCCCTTGCACAAAGGCACGGGTGTGAGCGATTAAGCTTTAGCACTATTGGATACTTCGAATGAATGGCCGGGAGCCAAACTTCCACGCAAGCCAACCAATATCGGTGATATCAACCCGTTTGTTTTTACTGTGAAGGCGGGAAGCTTTACCGCCGCGGCGATTACACTGGGCATGGACCGGCATTGTTCGCTTGGAGGGCCGGATGGGCGCACGGTTGCTCAATCGCACGACGCGCAAACTGAGCCTGACGGACGAGGGACAGATTGCGTATGAGCGCTGGCGGCAGATTATCGAGGATCTTGATGAGGTCGAGGTGACCATGGTCCGGGCCGTGGGCGGCCGACCGGTACCTTTAAACTCACGGTCCCGCTGTCCTTTGGTCAGCGCCATGTCCTGCCGATCCTTGATGCCTATCTGAAGCAGTGGCCGGAGCTGCACGTGGAGTTGTGGTTTACCGATCGCTTTGTCGACGCCCTTTTTACCACAGATGTAGCCGACTCCTCATCCTTCCTCGGAGCGTCATCCCATTTTTTCAACGCCTGTTTCAACCAGAAGCACTCACTATCGGTCCGATTTTGCCGCTGGAAACCCATCCCGGTCGAGCGGCCCCGACCATGCGCGGTCATTTCGAGATGGTGCAACGCGTCGAAGCGCTGGACTTTGGTGCGCTCTGGATGCGTGACATTCTTTTCTACGATCCGGATTATGGCGACGTGGCGCAGATGTTCAAACCGCTGGGCCATCCACAGCCAGCCAAGCGATTATGCCAACAGCCAGCCGATGATGGTTCTCACCGACACGGCCGTGTTCCCAATAATGTGAATATAAGCAGCTCGCATGTTGTGGTCACGGCTATCCACTTCAAGGTTGTTGTGAGCATGCTCCGTGAATTCGACGGTCCGTTCACCAGATGGCAGAGCAACGGCTACTTTTGAACCCATGCGGCTCCGGAATTTCGCTGGTGGTTTCCAGAAAGCCGGCTGTTTGCATAGTTAAACACTTGCCTCGAACCGTCCTGGCGTATCGTCGTAACAGTGACATAGCCGGCCGAGAGAATACCATTCATCCGGAAGTCACTGTTGATGGGGGGCGAGCCTGTGAAAAGCTTACCATTGACTGGTCTAATCTCATTCAGTCTGGAATCTTCAGCATGCGAACTGTCGACATCCAGCAGGCAAGAATAAACCTGTCCCAGCGTTGATGAGGCTGTCAAAGGATGTCATTCCTGATTTCCAAGTCCGGCAGGCGGCTCTCCTCATCTGTTGTACAGAGTTGGTAACGGGCCGTGTTGGCAACGGGTGCCACCTTAAGTTGTAGGCTGGTTTCTACGGAGAGCGGCGGTGCAGTGGCGGTGAGTCGGGCGAGAACATTTAGGATGTGATCGGCACTCAGGGCGCCAGACAATCCTCGCAAGCGCCAATCGATTTCGCGCGTGCAGCGCTCAGCGATTCACACAGGAGGACCGAAGGTCACGACTCAAGCACCAGTTCTACCGCTACCAGCACCGGGTCGAGACCAGCGATGGGCACAGCAGCCAATACCTACGTCATAATTTGATCACCGTTGCTGTGATGTCTCAGGCCCCGCTTGAGAAGCCGCAACGGAGTGGGCAGATCTGCAAACGGCGTGCCATTGCACAGTGCACTGGGTTTGCGTTCGATGAGTGGGATGTAATGCTGCCAGTCAAACCTGACCTGATCTCAATCAAATAGGCACTCGTGGCTGGCAATCATCGTGTCATCGGCGATGACCCTGATCCGGGAGGGATATAGACGACTGCTGACCCATTGGCCGACTCGCTCACACGGCACCGAATCGCGATTTCGTGCCACGCAGATCAGGCAGGTGCTGGAGACCCTTACGGTGTGCTCGACGTAGCCATCAAAGGCGGTCGGCATCCATTTCGACCCGCTCCAGCTCCAAAACGTCCGCCACCGTCAGCCCGTTGCACTAGGGGTGTAGCAGCTCGCTCCAGAGCGCACGCACGACAGCGTTGGCCCAGCCAGGCATTCAGTTCCTCGAGGGTGTGGAACATGCAGTTTGAGCGTCAATCCTGATGCGCCGTCGACTGCCTTGAACGTTCTTATCGACAATGCCCTTTTTCCAGCCAGAGGCTACGTTGCAGAATTTTGCGAGTTTGCCGGGCACGATGCTTCCGACGTCCTTTTCCAGCTGGAGCGAGTACGCAGCATCCAGCGTCACCGCTTTCAGGGCGCCGAGGCGACTAACCCGTTGTTCGGGGCCGCGCAGGTTGCCATCGTTGGTGATGCGATTTACGCCGGTCCACATCAGGAAAAGCGGCTGGCCGGGGGGCATCGGCATATCGGAGTGGAAAGAGTAGGAAATGCCGGCCCTCTCGACATCACCCATGCGGGCCAGGTTATCCGCCCGCGCGGGGTCGAGCCCGTTGGTACGGTAATTGTCTGCAAGTGCCACTGGGTAGTACGGGTTCCCGCTCACGATGGCACCCAGTCGTTTAATACGCGCAACTTGTTCAGGCGTCGAGACCGCGAAGTGAACGATCACAGTGCGGTGGTCGGGGGCGAGGGTGACGGCGCATATTGAGCTCAAGCTGGTCGAGCAACATGTCGAGGCCGGCGTCACCGTTCACGTGCACATGGATCTAGTACCCGAGGTCCCAGTACACGCGGAACGACGGGCAAACAGATCGGGATCCATCATCCACTCGCCTTTATGCCCGTCGGTGTAGCCATCCTTAACCTGCATGAGCTGGGAGAAGATGGCGCCGTCCGCGAACAGCTTCACTTGCTTGGGAAGATACGCGGTCATACCCTGTCCCCAGGTCAGGATCTTCTCGCTTTCCTCGGCGATCTTTTCATCGGGGTAAACGCCGGTGATCGATTGGCCGTCAACGATGTAATAGAAGCGGAAGGGCGACGAGGAACTGCTCAGCACTGCATTTTGGGCTTCCTGCAACTTTTTCGACGAAATGCCGCCCGCCGGGCTCGCACCCAACGTTACGCCGTTGGCGTGGTAGTAGGTCTGAACGAACTCGAGCCCTGCGCGTAACCGTTGCGGCGAGGCGATTACCGGACCGATCAGCGGCAGGACAGCGAATCCGCCCGGTTCCCAACTGTGGCCATTGGCAAAGTCCGACTGTCTTTTTGCGCTGTCGGACAGCCTGTCGTGCCAGGCTTTCGTTACACCATACTTTTTTCGGCAGCGGAGTTCACGTAAAACTCATGACCCGACCGGTGCCAGATGATAATCGGTCGAGTCTTGCTCATTGTATCAAGGTCGGCCTTCTTCAGCGCAGCATGGAAGTATTAGTATAGCCCCAACTGATCAGAGGCGCATCTGGATCCTTCAGCGCAGTGTTGGCAGCCTTCAGGCGCGCGAGGTATTCCTCATGGTTCTTGGCTGCTTTCGATGTTCCCTTCGGCAGCACCCAGTCTTCGATGGAGATGATCTCGCTGGTCATTGTCAGTGCGGCCAGCAATGGATGATCGTGCTGGGCAATGAAGCCTGGCACGATGACCTGGTCGGCAAAGGTGTTGTTGACCGTGTAGGACTGCTTGCCAGCCGCGGCCTTGAGTTCGTCAAGCGATTCCGTCTCGAGAATGCGATCGCCGACGACCGCCACGGCCTGGACGGTGGGTTTCGCCGGGTCAAGGGTGACGATTTCCTTAGCCGGGTAAAGGATGATTTCGGGCAGTGTCTCCACCGCCTCGACCATATCCTGCAGCGATGAGGTGGTTCCTGCGGTCGCCGTACTCGCACCCTGCCGCCAAGAAGATGGCAGCTAATAGACCTGACCGAAGATGATGGACAGTTGGCATGTTCGCTCCTCGCTCACTCATTCCTGACCGTTAGGACCGGTGGCATTGTTGAACCCACTAAGTAGGTAACGAAGTTAGTTTCCGTATCCAAAGTCTGTGCCCGACAGCATTCCTTGCTCTTTCCTAGTGCCAAAATATAACTTGAGATGAGCAGAAAGCACGACAGCGTTTTGGGGCGCATCACCGAGTCTAGCAGCGACCCTCCAGCCTGCTTTTTTTATCCCCAACGCAGAGTTATCTATGATCAAGAAAACCCTATCCGTTGCGTGGACGGTAGGCAGCGACTGCTACCACCTCCAACAGGCTCGTAAAAGCTTCCCCGAGCCCGAGTAACTATTCAACCGCAAAGGCGAGCCACCAAGGCCCAGTGCCTCGCTTTCCACGACGTAGGCCCTGTAACGCCAAGCTGCGTGTCAGCGCAAAGCTGGCAGCGCCCCAACGGCGGCCAGCATTTCATCAAATACCACTCGAACCCGTCCCGGAACGGGGCCACGCTGGGGTCGATAGACGTACAACCCCCATGCCGGAGGCTCTTCGTCTTGCAACACTTGCACGAGTTTCCCGCTGGCAATGTAGGGGGCCGCCATGTAGTCCGCTAGTTGGGCGCAGGCGACCCCGGCCAGTGCGGCGCCTATTTCCATGTCGGCATTGTCGGCAATGAGGGTGGGAGCTGCGGGTATCCACTGCTGCCCCCCTTTGAAGTGCCAAGGCCAGGGGCGGCCGGTATTGGTATCCAGGGCTGCGGCGATCGGTAGGCCGGCCAACGCATCGATATCGCCAGGTGCGCCCACTTTCTCGATAAGACTTGGAGCGGCAACGATTGGCAACCTCATATCGGCTGCCTTGCGCGCGACGAAGCGACTATCGCGCATGAAACCAACTCTGATGCCAACATCGATCCCGTCGTCAACCGTGTTGCTGATGCGATCGGACAGGCGCACATCCAGGTTGATCCCAGGATGACGTGCGACAACGCGCTCCAATGCAGGTAAAACTGCTCTGGTACCCAGGCTGTGCGGTGCAGTGATGCGGACCGTGCCCGACAGGGTAGTCTGCTGGTCGGCCGCAGGCGTTCGCCATAGATCCTCGAACCGCTCCAGCACAGGGCGCACCTGTTCCAGCAGGCCTTCGGCAAAGGCGGTGATGCGCACCTGTCGCGTGCTGCGATGGAACAGCACCTCGCAGTAGTGTCTCTCCAGTTGTTGGATAGCTCGCGTGACGCCTTGAGGGGAAGTCCCCAGACGCACGGCTGCGTCGCGAAAACTGCTGCATTCGGCCGCCACCCGAAATATGCGCAGCAGTTCGATATCTTTGGTCATTACCCATACCTCATGTCCAGCTTCGTTGATCGTTAATTGTTCCACAAATGGAATTATAAAATCGAAAAAATTCCATATTTTGCAGCTTTGTCGTCTCCTATACTGACAACTCAGCGGAATGCTCCGCTCCTGTGCCCCCTGATAAGGAAACGACATCATGAAATCCCGTGCAGCAGTCGCCTTCGAGCCTGGAAGGCCGCTGGAAATCGTCGAGATCGACGTTGATCCGCCTCGCAAAGGCGAAGTGCTCGTAAGGATCACAAATACTGGCGTTTGCCATACCGACGCCTTCACCCTGTCGGGCGATGACCCCGAAGGTCTATTCCCGGTCGTGCTGGGTCACGAGGGGGCGGGTATCGTCGTGGAGGTGGGTGAAGGTGTGACCAGCGTGAAGCCTGGCGATCACGTCATTCCTCTTTACACCGCCGAATGCGGCGAATGCCTGTTCTGCAAGTCCGGCAAGACCAACCTGTGTGTCGCTGTTCGCGCAACCCAGGGCAAGGGGCTAATGCCCGATGGTACGACCCGCTTCTCGTACAACGGCCAGCCGCTTTACCACTACATGGGCTGCTCGACCTTCAGCGAATACACGGTAGTGGCTGAGGTATCGCTGGCCAAGATCAACCCCGACGCCAATCCCGAGCACGTCTGCCTACTGGGTTGCGGTGTGACCACGGGCATCGGCGCCGTTCACAACACGGCCAAGGTGCAGCCAGGTGACTCGGTGGCCATCTTCGGTCTCGGCGGCATCGGGCTCGCAGCGATTCAGGGTGCGCGCCAAGCCAAGGCAGGTCGCATCATTGCCATCGATACCAATCCAGCGAAGTTCGAGCTGGCTCGTACCTTCGGCGCGACCGAATGTCTCAACCCGAAGGACTTCGACAAGCCGATTCACGAGGTTCTCATCGAGATGACCGGTTGGGGTGTCGATCACACCTTCGAGTGCATTGGCAACGTCAACGTGATGCGCTCGGCACTGGAAGCAGCACATCGTGGCTGGGGCCAGTCGATCGTCATCGGCGTGGCTGGTGCAGGCAAGGAAATTTCGACGCGCCCGTTCCAGTTGGTCACCGGTCGCACCTGGAAGGGTTCGGCTTTCGGTGGGGTCAAGGGCCGCACTCAGCTTCCCGGCATGGTGGAAGACGCAATGAAAGGCGAGATCGATCTCGCCCCGTTCGTCACCCACACCATGGGCCTCGACGACATCAATAAGGCCTTCGACCTGATGCATGAAGGCAAGTCGATTCGCACAGTGATCCACTACTGATCACTCACTGTCCATTCAACACCAACCACCAAGGAAATTAACCATGTCCAATCCTGTCATTTCCGGCGACGGCATCTTCTCGCATGTCTTTATCGGCGCCGCCGACGTTCAGAAGTCGGCAGCGTTCTACGACGCCGCTCTGGGTGCTCTCGGCATCAAGAACCTCGGTCCTTTCGGCAACGGATGGGTGCTTTTCGGTCGCGAAAAGCCGGCTTTCATCATCGCCCGCCCGGGCAATGGTGAAGCGCCTTGCAGCAACGGCGTGACGATCGGCTTTGCGGCCGCCACTCCCGCTGAAGTGGATGCTTTCCACGCCGCCGGCCTTGCCGCAGGCGGCACCGACGAGGGCCAGCCTGGCGCACGTGGTCACCTGCCGGGTGCCTATGCGGCCTACCTGCGTGATCCGGCGGGCAACAAGGTCTGCTCGTACACCTTCGTCTGAAAGCAAGGCAGCTGAGGGCGTTCTGACAGGGCCAGCACAAGCCTCTGTACGGCGAGCCTATTAGACAGACCGTGCAGGCGGTGCCTGCTCATGAAGGTCGGCCCGCAGCCATGTGCGAAACGCATGGCTGCGGGCATTTGCCTTGAAACGCGTCTTTCATCTAATGAGAAATGAGGTCGTTATGAAAGAGCCGGCCAACATCAATACGACGACCATACCACCCGCCCCGACTGCCATCGTGTACGGCATGCCGGCCTATGTCGATCTTGCTGCAGCCGTTGACGAAGTGCACGCGCGCCCGCATCTGTTGCTTCAGGCCCCCCGGAGCATATTGCAGCTCGCTTTCATGACCGAAGGCGACGTGGCCAAGGATCAGATGGCGATCAGCACGTTATTTCATCGTTTCGGCGTTGCCGAGCCCGACCACGCTACGCTGCTTCACGACTTGACATGGGATGAGGGGGACCTGCACTGCGAAAAGCACGCCGAGTTCTCGACGTATCTCTGGTGTGCTTCGCTGGATTCCGAGACGGAGAGCCGTGCGGCGAAAACCCGTTCAAGCATGGATTGCTCCAGGCCCGGTCGTCTCTGGCATCCATTTGAGACTTTTTCCATGGACGCCGGAAACGGAGAAGGAGGCCAATCATTTTGATCCTGCCAGCATGTGCTACTCAATTGTGGAGAACGGTTCTGCCGTCATCCTGACCGATTTCCGATAGGATGAGGACGGCTTGACGCAGATCCTCATCCTCACCCGCGATTTGACCCCGGCGCGGGCGGGTGCGCTGGTTCAGCGTCTGCTGGAGATCGAGACTTACCGTACCCTGGCGTTGCTGTCTCTGCCGTTGACACGATCGATGACGTCGCAACTGCGACGTATAGAGTCGCGGCTCGCCGCGATCACCGACGAGATGTGTACGAGCTTGGTGGAGCGGCGAGACAGCGACGTGCTGCTGTCCGAATTACCCGGCCTGGCTGCCGAGTTGGAAGCTGGCGTTGCGGCGAATTTCTATCGAATCGGGGCTAGCCGCGCCTACTACGAGATCGTCGAGGAAAGGCTGGCAGCGCTTTCGGAAGAGGCCGTATCCGGGTACTGCACCTGGGCGGAGTACCTGCAGCGTCGCATCGCTCCAGCCATGCGGACATGTCAATCCGTAAAGGAGCGCCAAGCCAAGCTCTCCGACAAGTTGACCCGGGCCATAGCATTGCTGCGTTCCTGGGTCGACGTCGAACTTAAACACCAGAACCGCGATCTGCTGGCGTCGATGAACAACCGGGCCAAGATGCAATTGCGCTTTCAGCAAACCGTCGAAGGTCTGTCGGTCGCGGCAATTTCTTATTACGTCGTGAGTCTTCTCGGCTATTTGCTCAAGGGCATTCCGATCGTTCACGACAATGTGGCGCAGGTGACGGCGGTTCTGCTGCCTGGGGTGATGCTGACTATTTGGTGGATCGTGCGCAGGATCAGACACGCCCACGGCGACACTTCAGCGGAAGAGAAATATTCCTGACGAGCTGCCGTCCTGGAGCGCGAAAGCTGCGCCGTTCGTTTGAACATAGCAGAGCCACATGGAACGCATCGTACATCACGCCAATACTCAGCAGTGACAGCTGCACCCAGCGCATGCGGGTGAGCGGTCGTCAGTGGAAAGTTACGGAACACGAACTGCAAATCATCGCGAAAATACTGTTGTAGCTTTTTGACCACTCAATACGCTTCACCGCAATAGGGACATTGATAGTCACCAAAATCCACCAGTGTGACCTTGGCTTGCGCACTTCCCTGGCGATGGTCGGTTGCACTTACCGGGACTTTGAGATTGGCCATGTGATCACCTATTAATGTTAGGTTGGCGTGCTTTGTGATGAATTCGCCAGAGCATCCAGAATGCCGTCCGCCCCGGGATTGATTGCCATCGGGGAGACGTAGCTCCAGGCGACCACTCCCTCCTTGTCAATCACGAACAGCGCCCGCTTACAAGCCCCCAGGTGGGACTCGTACGCCCCATACTGTCGTGCCACAGCCCCTTTGGGCTCGAAATCGGTCAGCAGGCTGAAGTGAAAATTCCGATCTTTGGCAAAGGCCTGATGACACCAGGCGCTGTCAACTGAGATACCCAGTAGCGCTGCACCGTATTCTCTGAATGTGGGTAGCAACTGGTTGTACAAATTCAGTTGGTCACCGCACACCGAAGTCCAGTCAGCGGGATAAAAAGCCAGTATCACGGGGGTTTCCCTTTAGCTCGCGCAGCGACAACTGTTGATCAGGGGTTGCGTACAGAGTGAAGTCGGGCGCGACAGTGCCGGCCGGCAGCGGCCCTTGAACCAGGTCGCCATTCGTTTCTTTTGCATCATCCAATTCTGAAGTGTGCATTGCTTGAGCCCTAATAGATGGGCGGTTGGGGTCTGCTCAGCGGGATACGACTTGCCCGGCGGGATAATTCCATCCACCGCAAAGTGGTTTATAAATGGCGACGATGCCGCGATTCACCTCGATCTCAGCCTGAGCCTGAGCCTGATTGTCTTCGGCTGCGAGACGTTCACGTTCCGCATCAAGAAGCAGGAGGAGATCCGCCGTGCTTTCGCGGTATTGGATTGAGGGCCAAGTGTGTAGCAGAACCGCAGGATTCGCTCTGGCTCATCGATGACTATAGTCGCTGGTGACGCTTACCGTAGTCGCTGAACGAATTTTCGGTATCCTCCAGTGCCAGCAACACTTCGGGCGCTTATTTTGCTGCCAATTTAGGCAACTGTTTTACCCGATGGTTTGGCACCTGACTCGACGCTACCCTTCATCCCCGCCACGCTGGAGCTGGGCGGCATATCGGCGAATATTGCGTTGCGCTTACTGGAAAGCATGGGGCATGATGATGTAGTCCTAACAACAGGAGGCACGTCATGGTCAACGTAGCGTTGTTCGTTCGTCTGGAAGCAAAGCCCGGGAAAGAGAAAGAGGTAGAGAGCTTTCTCTTGGGTGGCCTTCCAATAGTGGAGGAAGAACCAGCCACTACGGCTTGGTTCGCCATCCGCTTGGGGCCGTCCACCTTTGGCATCTTTGACGCCTTCCCGGATGAAGCAGGCCGGCAGGCTCATCTTTCAGGCAAGGTCGCAGCGGCGCTTATGGCCAAGGCTGCCGAGCTGTTTGCCACACCACCGTCAATCGAGAAGGTTGACGTCCTCGCGGCCAAGCTACCTGGCTAAGCAAGTCAAGCAAGGCGCTCCAACCAACGCTCCTGCCGCCACTTTGCAGCGTCAGGGGCGCGGCTGAGTTTGGACGTGTAGCGATGCCAACTGGGATAAAGCCGTGGAGGCGGGGCTGGCGATCCTGCTTAAGCCCTTATTGCCCGATGCCCTGTGATGGGATATGGAGCCGGACGCAGCACCGAAACTCATTAAAGCGCGAGCCTGACTCCGGTTTTCTACATCTTCCAGCAACGAATCCACCAGCGCCTGGCACATCTACAGCGAATGTTCGGTCGCTGGATTGACAGCGACAGGCGAAAGGTTCCCGGGGCAGGGCAGGGGATTCAACGCGGGCGCCGAACTTGCAACACTAAACTCCGGTCAATATGAGCGTTCGGCCCACCCGGATCAACAGCACGTTGCCATCACGAACAGCGGGACGGGAGCCCATGCCAAACCCTTCATTCGGTGAATCCTCCTGCAACACTACGGCCAGCGGCCTGGTGGAAGTGCGCGGCGCGCGGGAAAACAATCTCAAAGACGTCGATGTCGCCATTCCACGCAATGCGCTCGTGGTGTTTTCCGGTGTGTCGGGTTCCGGCAAGTCCTCGCTAGCCTTCGACACGATCTACGCCGAGGCGCAGCGGCGCTACTTCGAGTCGGTTGCCTAAGCGCAGCGATTGATCGACCAGGCGGGCGTTCCGGATGTCGATGCGATCGACTGCCTGCCGCCAGCGGTCGCATTGCAGCAACAGCGTGGGGCGAGCAATGCGCGCTCTTCCTTAGGCAGTGTGACCACGCTGTCCAGTTTCATACGCATGATGTACTCGCGTGCCGGCGCCTATCCCGCCCATCAACCGATGTTGTACGCATAGGACTTTTCGCCAAACACGCCGCAAGGGGCCTGTCCGGCGTGTCATGGCCTGGGCCACGTGTACGAGGTGACGGAGGCGAGCATGGTACCCAACCCGTCGCTGAGCATACGTGATCGGGCCATCGCCGCCTGGCCACCGGCCTGGCATGGTCAGAACCTGCGCGACATCCTAGTCACCATGGGTTTCGACGTCGACCGCCCCTGGAAGGACCTGTCCAGAAAAGACCGTGACTGGGTCCTGTTCACCGAGGAGACGCCCACGGTACCGGTTTACGCGGGCCTCACACCTGCCCAAACCCGTGACGCACTCAAGCGCAAGCTCGATCCCAGCTACGTGGGGACCTTCACCGGCGCGCGACGCTATGGGCTGCAGACCTTTGCCAATACCCAGAGCGCATTGATGAGAAAGCGCGTGTCGCGCTACATGGAAGGCAAGCCATGTCCGACCTGCCACGGCAAGTGGCTCAAGGCCGAGGCGCTGTCGGTCACCTTTGCCGGGGTGGACATCGGCGAGTTCATGCAACTGCCGCTGGACCGCCCGGCTGCATTGCTCGAGCCCATCGCCCAGGGCGATTTTCGCGCGCACGCAGCCGGGGAGGGCACCGACCTGGCCGCGACCCGTTGTGATCGATCCGAACGCGCCGCACGCGGTCGTGCGGTGCATGCCGAATCGCCTGACGTGCGCCGGACCTCGGCGCTCTCGGAGGAGAAGCGCCTTGCCGCGCAGCGCCTGGTCGGGGGTGTGATGGCGCGACTGCGCCAGCTGCGCGGATTGGGCCTGGGTTACATCACCCTGGATCGGGCCACCCCGACGCTGTCGGCTGGCGAGCTGCAACGCTTGCGCTTGGCCACGCAAATGAGTTCCATGCTGTTTGGCGTGGTGTATGTGCTCGACGCTCAGCAGGCCTGCCCCCCTCAGACAGCAAGTCGCTGTACGACGCTCTGGACAAGCTGCGCGATGCTGGCAATTCGGTGTTCGTGGTGGAACACGACCTCGACTTGATGCGCCGCGCGCAATGGCTGGTGGATGTGTGGCCGGATGCGGGAGAGCGGGGCGGCCATGTGCTTGACAGCGGTGTGCCGCAAGGGCTGCGTGAGATTGCCGAGTCGCGCACCGCACGTTGTCTGTTCGATGAAATCCCCGCGCCGGCTAGCCGTGGGCGCGAACCCGCCGGCTGGCTGGAGTTGCGAGGTATTCGGCGGCACAACCTGCATGGCGTGGATGCCAACATCCCGCTCGGCGTGCTGACGGCGATGACCGGCATCTCGGGTTCGGGCAAATCCAGCCTGGCCGCTCAGGCCTTGCCGGAACTGTTGTTGTTGTTGTTGTTGTTGTTGTTGTTGTTGTTGTTGTTGTTGCACCTGGGGCACGAGCCCGAGGACGATGCGGCCGAAAACGCCAGCAGCGAAGGGCCGGCGATGATCGAAGTCACCGGTGGCCACCTTGCAGGCGATGTGGAGGTGATCCAGCGCCTGGTCCAGGTCGACCAGAAGCCGATTGGCCGCACGCCACGTTCCAACCTGGCCACCTACACCGGTCTGTTCGATCACGTGCGAAAACTGTTTGCCGCGAAGCCGGACGCGCGCCGTCGTCGCTTCGACGCCGGTCGGTTTTCCTTCAACGTGTCGAAGGGGCGCTGCGTACGTGCGAAGGCGAGGGTTTCGTCAGCCTTAAGCTGCTGTTCATGCCCAGCGTCTACGCACCCTGTCCCACGTGCCATGGCGCGCGCTATAACGAGGCTACGCTCGCCGTGCGCTGGAATGGAAGCAGCATCGCCGATGTGCTGAACATGACGGTGGAAGAAGCCCAGGACTTCTTTGCGAGCCAGGACGCCATCGCGCGGCCGTTGCAGCTACTGCGGGACATCGGGCTGGGTTATCTGCGCCTTGGGCAGCCCGCCACGGAGTTGTCGGGGGGCGAAGCGCAACGCATCAAGCTCGCCACGGAGCTTCAGCGAAGCCAGCGAGGTCGCAGCCTGTATGTGCTCGACGAGCCAACTACCGGCCTGCACGCGTCGGATGTCGACCGCTTGCTGGTACAATTGCAGCGCCTGGTCGATGCTGGCAATACCGTAGTGATGATCGAGCACGATATGCGCGCGGTGACCCAGGCCGACTGGGTAGTCGACGTCGGGCCCGGCGCGGGAGGGGCGGGCGGCCGGATCTTGGCGGTCGGCACGCCTCGGCAGGTAGCGGTCGCGCCAACAAGCCAGACAGCTCCCTTCATGGCTGAGGCGCTCAGGCGCGTGCCACAGTCAGTCGACTGATCGCACAAGACCGACCTTGTTCTCGTTACGATCGCAAGGTTGGTACGCGTACTCCGCTTGAATCGAAAATGGCACTTCACAGCCGGCCGCTACCAACCGATTCTATTGAAAAAGTTGGTCCTTCCAAACTGCCGGATCATCGACTGGTGAAACGCCTTTTTTGCAAGCTGGTACGTGAATTCCGAGTCCGCAAGCCTCTGCCGAAGGTAAAGATCTCAATCTCGGACGCGTACTTTTCTGATGCGCAAGCCACGGTTACGTGTGAAAAACCCACGGGGGCAGCCAGGCCTGATAGATTTAAAAGTCAATTTTCATAGTCTTCTCTTCGCAGTGCCGTTCAAAAAGTGCCAGGGACCAGAATTGTTCGATCGACGTTTCTGATATCGGTGTGACCGCATGCGCCATCGACACATCCAGCTCCTTGTGCAGGGTCTGCAACGCCTTACTGACACCTGACTCGCCCATTGCGCCGAGTTCGTAGACCATGGCGCGAGCTATCAATGTGCCGCCTGCGCCAAGAGCCCATGCGTTGAGCACATCCTGGCCGCTACGAATGATCTGGCGTGTTGCTGGGGCGGTTTAGCTCACCAGGAAGGGACATCGTACCCTGATCAGGCTACGAAGCCGGACAGCTACTGGCCTTGGAAATCGAAACGGGATTTAGCGTCTTTAAACACTCTGTGCCGATTGCTGCCGATCAATCCGAGCCGGAGTCGACCTGAAACAAGCGCTCCGCGTGCGCCACAAAACTTTAAGTGATTCAGTATTGAAGAGTCTGACTTAGGAGAGAAACGGCCTGAGCACGACGGTCGGCAAGTGATCTGGCAGATCGCTGCGCGACGCAGCACCTACAAGCATTTGAGCAAACGCAGTGCGCTGTAGAAGGCCAGGCGCAAGATCGAGAAGGCCAAAGCCCAGGTACGTGCGAAGGTCGAACATCCGTTTCGGGTGATCAAGCGTCAGTTCGGTTATGTGAAGACCCGCTTCCGTGGCCTGGCCAAGAATACGGCGCAATCGACCACCATGGCCTTCGGCGGCGGTGTCGGGAAGGTGTGTTGGCCGGACGGATACTGTTGAACTACGCTGTCTGGGGCAACGGAAGTGTTTCGGCCCGACTCTGGAACGCGATCCGCAGCGACGACTGGGCAATTCCGCACGTTGGCCTGAGCAGTTGACCTGCATCAATGGGGCGGGAGATCGCTGTACATTGACTCTTGAAGTTTGTCCTGGTAAGCGCAATATCTTGCAAAGTCTTGCAAGGATTTCCTTGGCCGGAACCGCAAAGCGACGCGATTGGAGAGGGTGAGATGAAAGCGCACCTACAGGTGATTTTCACGCTCGATGAATTGGCTGCGTACTTGAAAGTCGGCAAGCGGACGCTTTATCGGCTCGCCGCGCACGGGGAAATTCCGGCTTTCAAGGTGGGCGGGACGTGGCGGTTTCGTCAAAGTGAAATCGATCAGTGGATCAATGATCAGACCCGAGCCGGAGCAAAGAAGGAGGTGATGCGCAAGCGTGAACAGCAGAAGTCATCCGAGCCGCCCGTGTCGCCTGGGCGCACTGCCCGTCGCAGCAGGTAAAGGGCTTGAGTAACTCGTTTTTCAATTTTTCTGGAGGTATGACATGGACATCGATTTCAAGAAGTTGGCTCCCTGGAACTGGTTCAAGAACGAGCAGCAAGAGCAGCAGACCGCCTCTTCCCTGCCGGTGCAGCGCAATGACATGCCAGCGGCGAGCGGGCCAGTCAGCCCGATCCTGCAACTGCATCGCGAGATCGACCGGCTGTTCGATGACGCGTTCCGGGGCTTCGGTTTTCCGGCGCTGGCCATGCCGCGGCTGCCATCCGATTGGTCGGGCATGCTGAAGCCGGCCCTGGACATCCAGGAAACCGACAAGCAGTACAAGATTGCCCTGGAAGTGCCCGGTGTCGAGGAAAAGGACATCCAGATCACCCTCGACAACGACGTGCTGGTGGTGCGTGGCGAGAAGCGCCAGGAACAGGAGAAGAAGGAAGGTGGCTTCCACCGTGTGGAGCGCACCTACGGCAGCTTTCACCGCGCCTTGAACCTGCCTGACGACGCCAATCAGGATTCGATCAAGGCATCGTTCAAGAACGGGGTGCTCACGGTCACGATCGACAAGCGCGAGGTCAGCGCGCCGAAGCAGGGACGTTCGATCCCGATCAACAGCTGACGTCGCCGGCTCGTTCGTCACAAGAAAAACCCGGTACGAGACGAGGTGTCGCGGCTCGCGATGCCTCGTCGCCTCAACCTTGTCAACCTTCTCAGGAGCATCAGCATGGCCAGAAAACAATGCCAGGTCTGCGGCCAACCCGCCACCGTGCGGGTGGAAGCCAATCTCAACGGGCGTCACAGCACCATGCTGTTGTGCGACGACCATTACCGCCAACTGGTGCGCCAGCAAAAGCGCACCGTCTCGCCGCTGGAAGCCTTGTTCGGCTCGCGCAGCGGCCTGTTCGAGGACTTCCTCGGCAGTGACTTCTTCCGCATCGGCGACGACGCGACGCCCTTTGCCGCCGATACCGATGACGTGGTCGATGCCGTGTTTGGCGAACCCGCCGCCGCAGGTTCGGGTGCACCGCGCCGGCGCGGCAGTGGGCTGGCCAGCCGCATCAGCGAACAGTCGGAAGCCCTGCTGCAAGAGGCCGCCAAACACGCTGCCGAATTTGGCCGCTCCGAGGTGGATACCGAACATCTGCTGCTGGCGCTGGCCGACAGCGACGTGGTCAAGACCATCCTGGGTCAGTTCAAAATCAAGGTCGATGACCTCAAGCGGCAGATCGAGTCCGAGGCCAAGCGCGGGGACAAGCCGTTCGAGGGCGAGATCGGCGTGTCGCCGCGCGTGAAGGATGCGCTCAGCCGCGCCTTCGTGGCCTCCAATGAACTCGGCCATTCCTATGTCGGTCCGGAGCATTTCCTGATCGGTCTGACCGAGGAAGGCGAAGGGCTGGCCGCCAACCTGCTACGCCGCTACGGCCTGACGCCGCAGGCGCTGCGCCAACAGGTCAGCAAGGTGGTCGGCAAAGGCGCCGAGGATGGCCGCGCCGAGACGCCGACCAACACGCCAGAACTCGACAAGTATTCGCGCGACCTCACCAAGATGGCGCGCGAGGGCAAGCTCGATCCGGTCATCGGCCGTGCGCAGGAGATCGAGACCACCATCGAGGTGCTGGCCCGGCGCAAGAAAAACAACCCGGTGTTGATCGGTGAGCCCGGCGTCGGCAAGACCGCCATTGTCGAAGGACTGGCGCAGCGGATGGTCGCCGGCGAAGTGCCCGAGACGCTGCGCGACAAGCGTCTGGTGGAACTCAACATCAACGCCATGGTGGCCGGCGCCAAGTATCGCGGCGAGTTCGAGGAGCGCGTGCAGAAGGTGCTCAAGGAAGTGACCGAGCACCAGGGCGAGATGATTCTCTTCATCGATGAAGTGCACACCATCGTCGGTGCCGGCCAGGGTGGCGGCGAAGGCGGGCTGGACGTGGCCAACGTGTTCAAGCCGATGATGGCGCGCGGCGAGCTGAACCTGATCGGCGCCACCACGCTCAACGAGTATCAGAAGTACATCGAGAAGGACGCCGCGCTGGAGCGTCGTTTCCAGCCGGTGATGGTGCCCGAGCCGACGGTAGCGCAGACCATGATGATCCTGCGCGGCCTGCGCGACACCTTCGAGGCGCACCACAAGGTCAGCATCACCGAGGATGCGATCATCGCCGCCGCCGAGTTGTCGGACCGCTACATCACCGCGCGCTTTTTGCCTGACAAGGCCATCGACCTGCTTGACCAGGCGGCCGCACGCGTGAAGCTGTCGGCCACGGCTCGCCCAGTGGCCGTACAAGAGCTGGAGTCCGAACTGCACCAGTTGCGGCGTGAGCAGGACTACATGGCCTCGCGCAAGCAGTACGACAAGGCCGCCGAGCTGGGCAAGCGCATCGAGGCAAAAGAGGCCGAACTCAAGAAGCTCATCGAAGATTGGGAGCGCGAGCGCGCCTCGGGCAGCGCCGAAGTCAAGGCCGAGCATGTCGCGCAGATCGTCTCGCGCCTGACCGGCATTCCGGTCAACGAGCTGACGGTGGAAGAACGCGAGAAGCTGTTGCATCTGGAACAGCGGCTGCACGAGCGCCTGGTGGGCCAGGACGAAGCGGTGCGCGCGGTGGCCGATGCCGTGCGGTTGTCGCGCGCGGGGCTGCGCGAAGGCGGCAAGCCGGTGGCGACTTTTCTGTTCCTCGGGCCGACCGGCGTGGGCAAGACCGAGCTCGCCAAGGCGCTGGCCGAGTCCATCTATGGCGATGAAGGTGCGCTGCTGCGCATCGACATGTCCGAGTACGGGGAACGCCATACCGTGGCACGCCTGGTGGGCGCGCCTCCGGGTTATGTGGGCTATGACGAGGGCGGCCAGCTCACCGAGAAGGTGCGTCGCAAGCCCTACAGCGTGTTGCTGCTGGACGAGATCGAGAAGGCTCACCCCGACGTCTACAACATCCTGCTGCAGGTGTTCGACGACGGGCGGCTCACCGACGGCAAGGGCCGGGTGGTGGATTTCACCAATACCATCATCATCGCCACCTCGAACTTGGGCTCGGACATCATCCAGCGTCGGCTGAAGGCCCGTAGCGCCGCCGGCGAGGAATACGAGAAGACCAAGTCCGAGGTGATGGACGTGCTGCGCGGACACTTCCGCCCCGAGTTCATCAACCGCATCGACGAGATCATCGTCTTCCATGCGCTGGGCAAGGAGGAGATCCGCCATATCGTCGGCCTGCAGCTCGATCGTGTGGCCCGCAACGCCGCCAGCCAGGGCGTGACGCTGACCTTCGATCAGACCTTGATCGACCACTTCGCGGAGGAAGGCTACAAGCCCGAGTTCGGTGCGCGTGAACTCAAGCGCCTGATCCGCAGCGAGCTGGAAACCGCGCTGGCACGCGAGATGCTCGGCGGCGGAATCGGCAAGGGCGATCACGCCAGCGCACGCTGGGACGACAAGGCCGAACGGGTGGTCTTCGAGCGCCAGGAGCCACCCGCAAAGCCGGCCGAGCCTGAGAAGCCCGATGCCGCGAACGTGGCCGAGACGCCGCCGAGCGACGCGAGCAAGCCTGCGCGCAAGAAAAAGTCAGCGGGCGGCGAATCTTGAGTCATGGGGAGGCTGTCGTGATCCTTCAATTGACCCAAGGACTTGTTCTTGATGGAAACGAAAAGTAGCAGGCGCTATTCAGAGTGCGCCGGCGGCTCTGTTCGGTGCGTCATCCAATTCGCCGGCATTGTTCAAGGAGAACCGATATGTCTGCATTGACTCCGTGGGACCCCTTCCGGGAACTGGATGAATTGCAAAACCGCCTGGCGACGATGTTGGGACGGCCCCCCCAGCGACAGGGCGCCCGTACCGGCAACGAAGCCATGACCACGGCGGACTGGGCACCAATGGTGGACATCAGCGAGGATGAGAACGCATTCCTCCTCAAGCTGGATCTGCCGGAGGTCCCCAAGGATGCCGTGCGCGTCAGCGCGGAAAACGGCGTACTCACCATCAGCGGCGAGCGCAAACTGGAAAAAGAGGAGCAGGGCAAGAAATTCCACCGCATCGAACGTGCGTATGGCCGCTTTGTGCGCAGCTTTGTCTTACCTGACAACGTTGATCCGACCAAGGTGACGGCTTCGATGAAAGACGGCGTGCTGGAAGTGCGGCTTGTCAAGGCCGAGCAAGCCAAGCCGAAGCAGATTGAAATTTCAGTCAATTAACTTCAATTGGAGTCCAACATCATGAATATCAAACAGCCCCAATACATCCGTTCCGCACTTGCCCTGGCGGTCTGCATCGGACTGAGTGGACCGGTTTTGGCCCAATCGGCGGCAAGTCCAAGCGCTGCAGCGCCCTCTGTCGCACCCAAGGCGGCGCAGCCACAAGTAGACGACAAGGCCGCCCAGGAAGCCGAAAAAAAGCGTTCCGAGCTCACTCAGGACGCCATCACGGCGCTCACCAAGACCCAGGAGGCTTTGACCCTCCTTGATGCAAATAAGACCAAGGAGGCGCTCGCTGCGCTGGAACTGGCCACCGGAAAGCTGGAACTGGTATTGGCACGCGACGCCAAACTTGCTTTGGCGCCGGTCGATGTACGCGTCATCACCCATGATATCCACGCCAACGTGGAATCGGTAAAGAAAGCGGTCAAGTTGTCTCGGGAGTTGTTGGGTGATGGCGAGGTGCAAAAGGCCCGGCCCATCGTTGCCAATCTGGCCAGCGAAATCGTGATCGAAACCGACAACCTGCCCATGGCAACGTACCCGGCAGCGATCAAGTCGGCTGCACGGCTCGTCGACAGCGGCAAGATCGACGAAGCCAAAGCAGAGCTCGCCCGAGCACTGAACACGCTGGTGGTCATCCAAGTTGTACTCCCTCTGCCCGTGCTACGGGCCGAGGCCGCGATAGCAAAAGCTGAAAAGCTGGCCGAGACTGACAAGCGCGATGCCAAGCAGAACGAGGAGCTCAGCACCTTGCTGTCGTCCGTGCGCACGGAGATCGAGCTGGCGCAAATCCTGGGTTATGGCAAGAAGGAGGACTTCAAACCCATCTTCGATCAGGTGAAGTCCATTGAGCAAAAGTCGGCTGGTGGCAAAAGCGGCAATGGATGGTTCGACGAGTTGAAGACGCGCATCCAAAAGCTGTTTTGAGGTGATGAAGGGGCCGACTGCTCCATCGGTCAGTCTCGCGATATTCGCAGTCGGCCCCAATAGATTCCCCTATTTTCACTATCTCATACGAGGCATATCACCATGAATGAGCAAACATCGAATCCCAACGCGATCAACGAAGGCACGAACGAACAGGCCGCGGTAAGCAGCCTTCCTGCCAGACCAGAGCCCAAGCCTGAAGTCGTCACGGAGGTACAGCCTGAGGTTCAGAAGGAAACGGACTCGCAAGCGGCAGACAAACGTAAACAAGTCCTCGATGAGGCCGTCTCGGCCTTGGCGCTGACCAAATCAGCGCTGGCGGCCCTGGACGAAAAAGAATCCGCGCGAGCACTGGCAACGCTGGCCGAAGTGACGGGAAAGCTGGAGCTGATCGTTGCACGCGAACCCACGCTCGCCCTGGCCCCCGTTGATGTGCGCACCATCGTGCACGACTTGTTCGCCAACACGGAAACCGTTGAGGCGATGACTGACGAGGCGCTGGATGCCCTCAAACATGGCGAGGTGCAACGCGCTCGTCGCGTGTTGGCATTGCTGGCCAGCGAAATCGTGATTGCGGTCACCAACATCCCTCTGGCGACTTACCCGGCAGCCGTGAAATCCGTCGTGCCGCTGATCGATCAGGGCAAGATCGAAGAGGCCAAGGCCGCGCTGCAGTTGGCGCTCGGCACGCTCGTCGAGACACTCAGCGTCATCCCGCTGCCCATCCTGCGCGCCAAACTGCTCGTCAAGCGCGCCGAGACCTTGACAGAAGATGGCCAGCGCAGCGAGGCGTCCGGTGAACGCCTGCAGGACTTGTTAAACGAAGCCCGGCAGCAGTTGGAAATGGCAGAACTGCTGGGCTATGGCAAAAAGAAGGACTTTGAGCCCCTGTACTCTGAACTCAAGAAAGTCAAGGAAAAGACGGCCGGAGGCGGGAGCGGAAAAGGCTGGCTCGATGAAATCAAGGCGAGACTGTCAAAGCTGTTCTAAAACCGCAAGAGAGGGGCGAATAGCCCCTCTCTTCGCCATGAAGGCTTGATTTTCCTGATCTCATGATCCATCAAGGAGATATCGCATGAATGCAAATACCATCGCCGATTCGAATGCGGATAACCCTGCCGATGCCGTGTGTTCACTGACCCAAAATTGGTGGTTGTTTGCGCTGCGCGGCATATTCGCGTTGATTTTTGCAGTCCTCGCATTCTGGATGCCACACTCGGCTTTGTTCGCCATGACGATAGTGTTCGGCGCATTTTCTTTGGTCAATGGTGCGTTCAACCTGGTTGCAGCGGTGCGGCAAATGCGGCAAAAGCAGCGCTGGGGCTGGCTGTTGTTCAGCGGCATCGTCGGCATACTCACCGGTGTCGTTGTGGTAGTTGCCCCTCTGGCTGCCACTTTGGCGTTGGCCTATTTCTTGTGGGTAAGCGTGGCATTCTGGGCAATTTTCACCGGTATGCTGGAGATATCCGCCGCCGTTCGTCTGCGCCGGGAAATCAAGGGCGAGATCTGGCTTGCCCTCAGCGGGCTGCTTTCCGTGCTCCTCGGTGCGATCATCCTATGGATGTTTTTTACCCGCCCGATCGAATCATTTCTGGCCGCGGGCTGGGTATTGGGTTTCCATGCTGCGATCTTCGGTATGACTCTTTTGCTTCTTAGTTGGCGTTTGCGCAAAGCGCGTCAGCGGTAAGGGCGTGAAAAACCAAACCGTAAGATCATCTTTGAAAATCAACATATCCAATCACCCGGGTCCACTCACCTGGGCGGACAACCCTAAAGGGCTTGAGCATGCGTATACAATATAGCTATCGACTCGTCGAAAAAGAATTTCATGAACCTTGGCGAATGTCTGTAGAAAAAGCGGTTGAACCCGCTCTCAAGCCGCTGATCGAAAAGCGCTCCGAAGATTCGGTACGTCTTCAAATCGTCCTCGAACGCGCGAAAAAAGGATCTCGCTTAACGGCCAGTGGCCACATGCACTTGCCGGGCAAAAAAATCGTCAGCGTCACTGCATCGCATAACGATCTGACGCCTCTCGCGCACATGCTAGCGCAGGCGTTGTTCCGGCAGGCCAAGAAGCACTTTGATCGGCTGAGCGCTCAGGATCAAATCAAGCGTAAGGCGCGTCGTGAACGCTTGCGCGAGCTCAAGGCGCGGATCGACACTCAACCTGCCTCTGTCGTCCAGCAAGCACGCGGGATAATCGAGACGCTGCTGCCGAAGGTTGAGGCCGTTGCGCAACGCGAGTTGGCTTATCTGCATGCCGCCGGTGATTTGCCTCGCGATTATCCGACGCTGCACGACGTGGTGGACGAAGCGATTGCTCTGGCTGAATCGGTATGGACATCCGTTCCAGAAGAAAATGCCGCTTACCTCGATCTTTTGAAACATCTTTTTGCCGTCATTGATCGCGAAGTGGCAAACAGCCGGCAATATGGCGAGGCCGTTTCGCTGGATGCGCCGGTCGAAGCGGATGCGCAGGACATGGCGGAGGCCATGGTAGAGGAAGAGTTCTACGAGTTTTATCAGCCTGATGACGCACTCAGCCTGGCCGACGTCATGGCTGATAGTCGGCTTCCCGACCCAGCAGCAATCGCCGAACAGGAGGAAATTGGTGACAGATCGAGCGAATTCGCATTTGCATTCGACCTGATGAAGGGTATGCCGCACTTGTGGCGCCGCATTTTTCTGCTTATCCGGGTGGATGGGCTGGATGCAGGCTGCGCTGCTGAAATCCTGCGGATGCCTAATAAGATAGATGCTGTCAGAGCGGGGCTCATTCAAGCCGAAGCCTTCATTGCGGCTCACGTGGAAGATGCCGGCGTGAGCGAAGACGGGAACGATTGGATCAAAGGCGTAAATTGGTCGGCGATGTCGGTGATCCGAAGCGAGGCAACCTCACCGCAGTCCAAGGAAGCGAACCATGAAAAATGAACTCCACATCGTCTGCCCACATTGCCAGTCCATCAACAGCGTGCCGGCCGCCAAGCTCGCGGATCGTCCCAACTGCGGCCGCTGCCAGCAGCCCTTGTTCACCGGCGAGCCCATCGAGTTGACGACGGCGACGTTCTCGCGCCACGTGGAGCGCAGCGATCTGCCGCTGCTGGTCGATTTCTGGGCGCCCTGGTGCGGGCCGTGCAAGATGATGGCGCCGCAGTTTCAACAAGCCGCGCGCCAGCTCGAACCCGGGATCAGGCTGGCAAAGGTGAACACCGAGGCTGAGCCCCACCTGGCCGCGCAGTTCGGTATCCGCAGCATTCCGACGCTCGCCCTGTTCCAGGGCGGACGTGAGATCGCCCGCCAGGCAGGCGCCATGGGCTCGCAGGACATCGTGCGCTGGGCCTCTGCACAGGTGGGACGCTGACCGATGCAGGATTTGCTCGGCACTACCCTGATCCTGCTGGCGGCGTGCAGCCTCGCGGTGGTGGCGACGGCGGCGTTCAGAGTACCCGCCTTGCTGGGTTACCTCGCCGTCGGCGCCTTGCTGGGCCCCTCGGTCAGCGGTGTGATCGCGCCGGGAGAGGCGTTGACTTTCATATCCGAACTGGGTGTGGCCCTGCTGCTGTTCATGGTCGGACTGGAATTCTCGCTGGGGCACTTCTGGCTCACTCGCAAGACCGTACTGGCGTCCGGCAGCTTGCAGATGGTCGTCGTGGCCGCGCCACTGACCCTGGTGCTGATCGGGTTGGGTCAGCCAGCTCAGAGCGCTGCACTGCTCGGCGCCGCAGCGGCCATGTCGTCCACGGCGCTGGTCAGCCGACAGCTGGCCGACCAAGGCGAGCTCACCACCCGCCACGGCCGCAGTGCCATCGCCGTGCTGGTCTTTCAGGACCTGGCCAGCGTGCCCCTGCTGGCCCTGCTGGCGATCTGGGCGCGCGGCGACTCGCCGAAGATCGAGAGCGTGCTGCTCGAAGTGTTGGGCGTGCTGGTGTTGTTCGCGGCAGCGGCGGTTGCCTCGCGTCGTCTGTTGCATGGCCTGCTGGGCTGGGTGGCGCGGCAGGGCCACGAAGAATCCTTCGTGCTGGTCTCCTTGTGCGTGGTCGTGGCGGCAGCCGCTGCTGCACACGCCGTCGGCGTATCCGCCGCCCTGGGGGCCTTTCTCGCCGGCATGGTCCTGGGCGAGAGCGACTTCCGGCACCACATGGAAAGCCACCTCAAGCCCTTTCGTGATGTGCTGTCGGGCCTGTTCTTCGTGACCATTGGCCTGCAGCTGGACACCGCGCAGATCGTGGCCGCACCGCTGGCGGTACTGGGTTGGCTGTTGGCCTTGGTGCCTCTCAAGATGGGGCTGAACTTTCTGGCGCTGCGCGCAACCCGCCTGTCGGCGCTCGACGCCTGGCGCGCAGGCATCGTGCTGGGTCATGGCGGCGAGTTTGCGCTGCTGCTCCTGGGCATGGTCATGCAGCAGCACCTGATCGCCGCCACCATGGTGCAACCGATGCTGGTGGCGCTGGTGTTGAGCATGGGGTTGGCACCGCTCCTGATCCGACACCATGACCGATGGGCGCGGGCTTTCAGCCGCTCGGGCGCACTCGGTCAGCCACCGCAGGCCGAAGAAGGCGAAGTCGCCGAGCGGGCGCGGTCGTTACGCGACCATGTGATCATCTGTGGGGCGGATGACGTCGGGCTGCTGCTGAGCCGAACGCTGCGCCTGGCAGGCATACCGCATTTGCTGCTGGAATCGGACCGCCAACGGGTCGAAGCGGGGCGTGCGATGGGGGCGCCGGTGTCGTATGGCGATGCCAGTCGGCTCGACACCCTGGCCGCCGCCGGATTGGCCCATGCCCGCCTGGTGGTGCTGACGTTTGCCCGTCCGCAGACGGCCCTGCGTATCGCTCAGGCGGTTCTCGACCGCCGCCTGAGCTTGTCCGTGGTGGTGGCCACTGAGCGCGTAACGGATGCCCAGCTTTTGCGTAATCTGCCCAATGTCAGACTGTACCCGTTGTACCTGGCTGCGGGACTGGGACTGGCCGAGCAGGTACTGTTGATGTTGGGCATCAACGCCGACCAAGTCGACCACCGGATCGAGGAATTACGGCAGACACTCAGTGAGTCAGGTGGGGATAGACCATGAACGGGCCGACCATTTGACTGATGGTGTCGCTACTTGCCAATATTGGCATGGCGGTTGCGCTATGGCGTTTTGTTCGTACCAATCGCCAGAGGCGTGACGAGCTGAAGCATCGCCAACAAGCGCAAATCGATGACAAGGAACGGATCGCCATCGCCCTGGAGGGCGCAGGGCTGGGATTCTGGGAGTGGGATATCGCTACCGACAGCTTCAGGCTTTCTGCCCGCAGTCTGGCGATGTTCGGCTTGACCTCCGACGAGGAGGTTGGCGCCACCCATGCCGCATGGCAAGCGCGTACTCACCCGGAGGATTTGCCGGTCGCTCTGGCAAAGGTGCGCGCTTACCAAGAAAACCCGTCGGAGCGATTGGAGTGCGAGTACCGCGTTCGTCATCGATCTGGCGTTTGGATTTGGGTGCTGGATCGCGGCCGTTGGCTGGGTGGCGCGGGCAGGCAACTGATAGTCGGCACTCTGCTCGACATCTCTTCTCGCAAGGAAATGGAGCAGCAGTTGCTGCGTATGGCGATCACCGACCCCTTGACCGGCTTGTCGAACCGGCGGGCTTTTAACGAACGATTACAGCTGGAATGGGAGCGCCTCAAACGCAGCACCGAGATACAAGCAGCACTTGTGCTCTGCGACATCGATCACTTCAAGCGTATCAATGACACCTATGGACACGGATGCAGCGATGAGGTGCTCAAGCACTTTGCTTCACGGTTGAGGGAACATGTTCGCGCAACCGACATGGCTGCCCGGATTGGGGGGGAGGAATTCGCTGTGTTGTTGGAAGCGGCATCGATAGAAGACGCCCAAGTATGGGCGGAGCGATTTCGTCAGGACACTGCGGCGACAGCGGTGGTGTGTGGAGAGGTGTCGATCAGCTATAGCGCCAGCATGGGGGGAGGCTCTCCTTGACCCCCGTTTGCACTCTGTCGAGCAGGTGATGCAGCAGGCGGACAGCGCGCTCTACCAGGCAAAAAGACAAGGGCGCAACCAAGTTGTGGGTGCACAAGTATTTCAGAATTGAGAGGAGTGGCGATGAAGGAAAAGCAAGCAGACCCGATCAAAACATTTCGCGCCCAATGGGCAGTGATGACGTTCTACGAGCGCTTCGAACAGGTGATCGCGCTCGCGCTGTCCGCAATCATTGCCGTGATTATCGTGGTCTCGCTGCTGCAGCTGATCTCGATCGTCTTCAGCCTGCTGATCATTGATGCGTTCAATCCGCTCGATCACAAGGTCTTCCAGACCGTGTTCGGCATGATCATGACGCTGCTCATCGCCATGGAGTTCAAGCATTCCATCGTGCGGGTGGCCTTGCGGCGCGACAGCATCATCCAGGTCAAGACGGTGATCCTGATCGGGCTGATGGCCCTGGCGCGTAAATTCGTGATCCTCGACCCGGAGACCGGCCCCGCCAAGGTCGCGGCGCTCGCAGGCGCGACACTGGCCCTCGGGGCGACTTACTGGCTGCTGCGCGAGCGCGATGACCGGACAGCCGGGGAAAGCTCAGATGATCAGTCGTGATCTGCGCCACGCGCAGAATGTCGGCGCGCGGCATCGCTGGCTCAATCGCCTGCAAACCGCGCTGTTGGTGCTGACCCTGCTCGGGATTGCCGCCGTCGCTGGCAGCCTGCTGTTGGGTGACGGCGGGCTTTGGCTGGCGCTTGCGGCCGCGGGGTTCACCCTGCTGCTCGAACCGGCGGCCGCCTCCGGGCTGACCTTGCGGCTGTATGGCGCACGCCCCCTGCACCCGGATGAAGCGCCCGATCTTTGGGCTGTGTTGCGCGGAACTGGCGGCGCGGGCCGGGCTGCCTGCCGTGCCGGTACCGCACTACGTGCCCAGCGGGGTCGTCAACGCCTTCGCCACCGGTTCGAAGCATCACGCGGCCATCGCGCTGACCGACGGCCTGCTGCGTAGCCTCACGCCCCGCGAGTTGACCGGCGTGCTCGGCCACGAAATCGCGCATATTGCGAACGAGGATTTGCGTGTCATGGGCTTGGCCGATTCCATCAGCCGGCTCACCCATCTTCTAGCCTTGTTGGGGCAGCTTGCGATCGTGCTCAGCTTGCCAGCGCTATTGCTTGGAGTCACGGAAGTCAATTGGCCCGCGTTGCTTCTACTGGCGGTCGCGCCACAGCTAGCCTTGCTGGCTCAGTTGGGCTTGTCCAGGGTGCGCGAATTCGACGCCGACCGGCTCGCTGCCGAATTGACCGGCGACCCGCACGGGCTGGCCTCGGCGCTCGCCAAGATCGAGCGGGTGAGCCGCTCCTGGCGCGCCTGGCTGCTGCCCGGATGGGGCAATCCGGAACCCTCCTGGTTGCGCACGCATCCGGCGACGGCTGAACGCATTGAGCGCTTGCTGGAACTTGCTCCGCCGCCCGCGATGCCGCCGTTTCCATCGGCCCGTTTCGTCCCCGAGGTGACCGTATCACCACGTCCGCCACGCTGGCGCACCGGCGGCCTTTGGCGCTGATTTCAACATGGAGAATGACGTGACCTACCCCGACCCCTACAGCCGCCCGGCGCCGGACCGCTTCAGCCGGCGCTGGCTCGTCATCACTGGCTGCATCGCCGCACTCATGCTGCTGTGGCAGTTCCTGCCCGCCATCGAAGCCTGGTTCAGTCCCCACGAAACGCAGGAGCGCACGGTGACGCCGCGCGGCGACCTGGCCGCCGACGAAAAAACCACCATCGAGCTGTTCGAAAAATCGCGCGGGTCGGTGGTTTACATCACCACGGCACAACTAGTGCGTGACGTCTGGTCGCGCAATGTCTTTTCCGTGCCGCGCGGCACCGGCTCCGGCTTCATCCGGGACGATGCCGGCCACGTGGTGACCAACTTCCACGTGATCCAGGGGGCATCGTCTGCCACGGTCAAACTGGCCGACGGTCGCGATTATCAGGCTGCGCTCGTTGGCGCCAGTCCTGCGCACGACATCGCGGTACTCAAGATTGGCGTCGGCTTCACCCTCCGTCCAACTACCCTCTACAAGCCCTCCATCCCATGAGTCAGATGAGCTTTTCCGATTTCGAGTACGCCGGTAAGCGCAAGCAAACCCGTCGCGAGCGTTTCCTGGCCGAGATGGAGCAGGTGGTACCGTGGAGCGGTTTGGTGGCATTGATCGAGCCGCACTACCCAAAGGCTGGCGGTGGTCGCAAGCCGTATCCACTGGAAACCATGCGACGTATTCATCTGCTGCAGAACTGGTTCTCGTTGAGCGACCCAGCCATGGAAGAGGCGCTTTATGAGATCACTTCGATGCGCCAGTTTGCTCGCCTGACGCTCAGTGCTCCGATCCCCGAAGACACGACAATCATGAATTTCCGGCACCTGCTGGAGAAGCACGAACTGGCCTCGGGGATTCTGGAAACCATCAACAATTACCTGCGCGACAAGGGGCTGTCGTTGCGCCAGGGCACCATCGTCGATGCCACCATCATCCACGCTCCCTGTTCGACCAAGAATAAGGAAGGTAAACGCGATCCTGAAATGCACCAGACGAAGAAGGGTAATCAGTATTTCTTCGGCATGAAGGCGCATATCGGTGCCGATGCTGAGTCGGGCCTGGTGCACCACGTCCACGGCACAGCGGCGAATGTGGCTGATGTAACAGAGGTCGCCGACCTGTTGCATGGCGATGAAAACGTTGTCTGTGCCGATGCGGGTTATACCGGCGTCGAGAAACGGCCGGAGCATGAGGGGCGGCCGGTGATCTGGCAGATTGCGGCTCGTCGTAGCACCTACAAGCACTTGAGCAAACGCAGCGTGCTCTACAAAGCCAGACGCAAGATCGAGAAGGTCAAAGCGCAGGTGCGAGCAAAGGTCGAGCATCCATTTCGTGTGATCAAGCGCCAGTTCGGTTATATGAAGACCCGCTTCCGTGGCTTGGCCAAGAACACGGCGCAATTGACCACGCTGCTTGCCCTGTCGACTCTGTGGATGGCACGCCGCCAATTATTGTCTGGTGCGGGAGAGGTGCGCCCGTGAGGGCAGATAACCAAGGCGTTGCCTTGATTATCCAATAATCAGCGTCTGAAATCGGGCTTTTCGTCGTTCCCAAGCCGTCCATTTTCGGATGATGAGTAACTTGTTCGGAGTTTCCCTAACGCGGTGTGGTAGCTGCTGACGAGTCGGGAGCAGTGCGGTGAAGCGGGGCCGAGAATTACGCTCTCAGCCCCTTAAATGCCGGTCAGACAGTTACCACGATTTTGCCGATTTGTTGATTGGCTTCAAGGAAGCGGTGGGCATTCTGAATGTCGCTAAGCGCGAATGTCTTGGCGATGATCGGGCGCAACGCACGAGATTTCAGCCCATGCAGAATAAAAGCCTTCGCTCTTTCCAAGGCTTCAAGGTCGGCCACAATTTCTGCATAGATATAGCCCTTCAAGGTCAAGCTTTTGCCCAGCACGGTAAACAGTGGGAATGGCGTCGGCTCAGAGCTAAGCGCGCCGTATTCCAGCAAGATTCCGCCTCGCGCCATGCTCTGCGTGAGGGGTTCAAAGGACGGCCCGCCTACAGGATCGAACACAACACGGGCGCCTTGACCGGCAGTTGTCGCCATAACACGCTCGACGATGTCCTCTTCATCACTGACGATGACGTGCGCAGCGCCAGCATCAAGTAGGGCTTGCTTCTTCGCGCTGGTGCGAGTGATCGCAATCGATGTGGCTCCGACCATACGAGCAAGTTGCAAGGCGGCCAGGCCAACACTGCTTGATGCAGCGGTGACGATGACAAAGTCGTCCTGCCGCAGCTTTGCTTGTTCGATCAATGCACCCCAAGCGGTAACGTACTGCATCCAAGACGCAGCAGCCTCTTCGAAGGATAAGTTTTCAGGACTCTTTACCACCAGGTGAGCCGGTACATTGGCCAGCTCGCCGTAAGTGCCCCATCGAGCGATATCCAAAGGCGGGATTACAGCGACCTCGTCACCAATCTTGATCTCCGTTACGTCGCTACCAACTGAAACCACGATGCCTGCGGCCTCGTAGCCTAAGCGGCTGGGGAACTCGGCATCCTGTAGGTAGGCGTGATTGCGAAACATCACTTCGGCCCGGTTCAAGCCAATAGCTTTAACGCCAATCTGCACCTCGTTTGGTGCCGGTGCCGAAACCTCCAAATCTTCCAGCTTCAGAACGCTGGCATCACCGTATTCGTGGATTCTGACAATGCGTGCCATGTTGGATACCTCGTTTATTAATGGGCCTCGATGTAAATCCGGAATGTTCTCCGGCCACTCGAAGGGTGACGAGAATTTAGACATTGATAAGGAGGGGATAAAGGCCTACGATGGCTCATTACTAGAAACATGGTGTTTATAATGGATCGTCTAACGCAGATGGCTACGTTCGTCAAAACGGTTGAGCTGGCTTCATTCAGCGCCGCTGCGGACGATCTGAACCTGTCCCCTCAGTTGGTAGGGAAACAGGTAAAAATGCTCGAGCAACATCTCGGTGTCTCCCTACTGCTACGGACAACTCGCAGGCAAAGCCTTACTGACTTCGGCAGGACGTTCTACCAGCGCGCGAAACTAATCCTTGCAGACATGCAGTCCGCCGAGAGCCTGGCTGCCCTTGCTCGTGGCACACCAATCGGTCGCCTTCGTATCAACGCACCGGTCACGTTCGGAATTCGCGCGCTTTCGCCACGCCTGCTGGAATACATGGTTCGATATCCACAGGTGTCTATTGACCTGACTCTATCGAACGAGCTGGTCGATATCGTCGATCATGGTTACGACGTGGTCTTTCGCATCGGCGAGCTGGTGAACAGTGGGTTGAAGGCGATGCCGCTGGAGCCCTATCAAATGGTTTTGTGCGCTGCGCCGTCCTACCTTGCACGTCGCCCTCCCATCACGAATCCATGGGATCTACAGCAGCAGGAGTGTCTGGGTTTTACCTATTCTGATGGTCGTTCGCACTGGAGCTTCGACAGCCAAGAGGGGCGTATCGATGTTCCAATTACAAGCAAATTGATGATTAATCAGGGTGATCCACTGCTGGTAGCAGCTGTAGCGGGTTTGGGGGTAGTTCTACAGCCGATAGAACTGGTTAGCGATGCGTTGCGTGATGGGACGTTGGTGCGTCTGCTACCGCAGTACCCGGTGCCGACCACCCCAATGCATATGCTTTACGCCCCTGACCAAAGAATGACCCCAAAGCTGCGCAGCTTCTTGGAGTTCGCACGTGAGGCGTTTGGGCAACGTGGGCCTCTCTAATTACAGGAGAATCAACGTCCGCTAATGGCCCAGGCTGTGTGAAAACGCCAGTGATTGTCTAACCTTCTGATCGTCGAGATCGTAGCGGGGGCGACCATGAAGCGATTCATTGAAGGTGAGGCTCGGACGCAAATCACCTTGCTGCCTGAGTGCTTGGACGATTACGTAGCCGAAGAAAATCCAGTGCGCGTGGTCGATGTTTTTGTCGATGAACTCGACCTGGGCGCCCTTGGTTTTGAGGGCGTCGATCCTGCCGCAACTGGTCGTCCGGCTTATCACCCATCGGTGTTGCTGAAGATCTATATCTAAGGCTATCTCAATCGGATTCAGTCCAGCCGCCGGCTTGAACGTGAGGCCGAGCGCAACGTCGAGTTGATGTGGCTAACGGGGCGTTTGGCTCCGGACTTCAAAACCATTGCCGACTTTCGCAAAGACAATGGCAAAGCCATTCGTAGCGTAACGAAACGACTGTTGATATGTCTCGCCGCCGCCCTTGCAGGGCAGCGGTATCGCCCTCGGTGGCTTGGTGTTGAGTACCTGGCTACCGCCGCTGGTGGCCAAAAGCGCAGCCGCCGAGGCGGCTGCGGCAGGTCGGCTTGGTGATCACTCCGCGGAGGATTACGGTGCCTTTGTCCGCGTTGGCCCCGATGGCGTGGTCACGGTGATCTCGCCGAAAATTGAAATGGGCCAGGGTGCGCAAACCGGTATTGCCATGATGGTCGCAGAGGAGCTGGAAGTGCCCCTGGATCAGGTGGTGATCCAGGAAGCGCCACCGAACTCGGCGCTGTATACCGACAGCCTGATGCAGTTTCAGGCCATCGGTGGTTCGACTTCTACTCGTGTTACCTGGGAGCCGCTGCGTCGGGCGGGCGCTACGGCGCGCATCCTGTTGATCCAGGCGGCTGCTCTGCAATGGCGCGTCGCGCCGAGCCTGTGCCATGCGCAGAACGGCCAGGTGTTTGGCCCCAATGGCCTGCAGGCGGCCTATGGCGACTTGGTCGAGGCGGCTGCGACGCTGCCATTGCCCGACGCAGTGCCGCTGAAAACCCCCGAGCAGTTCAAGTTGCTGGGCACCCCCGCGCAGCGTCTGGATACGCCTGCGAAGGTCAACGGCAAGGCGCACTTTACCATCGACCTGCAAATCCCCGGCATGCTGGTGGCCTCCAGTATCACCTGTCCGGTGTATGGCGGGCGGCTGCTCAACGTTGATGACAGTCAGGCGCGACGAGTGCCTGGGGTGCGCGACATCGTGCGCCTGGACAATGCCGTGGCCGTCACCGCGAGCAACTTCTGGGGCTGTCAGCAGGCCATCAGGGCGCTGAAGATCGAGTGGGACCTCGGCCCACATGCCGCGATTGGTTCAGCGCAGTTGGACCAGGAGCTGCTCGCCGCCAGTAGCCGTGATGGCGTGGTCGCCAAGCGCAGCGGCGACATTGAGCAAGCCAAGCAGCAATCGGCCAGCCAGTTCGAAGCGGTTTACGAGCAGGCGCTGTTGTCCCATTCGCCGCTTGAACCCATGAGTTGTGTGGCCCATGTGCGCAAAGATGCCTGCGAGCTGTGGGTCGGCACCCAAGTGCCGGTGTTTGCCCAGCAGACGGCCGCCCAAGTCACCGGGTTGCCCGTGGAAAAAATCCAGGTGCACAACCAATTGATCGGTGGCGCATTCGGCCGGCGTCTGGAGTTTGATTTCATCACCCAAGCGGTGGCCATCGCACGCCAGGTCGATTACCCGATCAAGCTGATCTGGAGCCGTGAGGAGGACATGACCCACGACCTCTACCGGCCGCTGTATGCCGACCGTATGCAGGCCGCTCTCGACGAGCAGGGACGGCCGCTGGGTTGGGAGCACCGCATCGCCGGCGCCTCGATTCTTGCCCGTTATGTCGGCAGCTTGCCGCCCAATGGCGTGGATAGTGATGCCGTGGAAGTGGCGGTAGACCCCATCTACAGCCTGGCGCATTTGCAGGTTCGTTATATCCGCCAGGAGCCGAGCGTTGTGCCCGTGTCCTGGTGGCGCGGCACCTATGCCCTGGAGTGTTTTATTGATGAGCTGGCGCACAACGCCAAGGCCGACCCGGTTGCCTACCGCCTGGAACTGATGGCGGAGCAGCTACGTGCCCAGGCGGTGCTGCGTTTGCTGGCCGAAAAGACTGATTGGAATAATTCGTTGCCCGCAGGGCTGGGGCGTGGTGTGGCGGTCAGTGCGGTGTTCGGCAGCTATGTGGCGACCTTGGTTGAACTGGAGATGCAGGGCAACTTGGGCATACGCATCAAGCGGCTGGTCAGTGTGGTGGATTGCGGCTTTGCGACTAACCCGACCTCGGTTAAGGCGCAGATCGAGGGCGGCACGCTGTTCGGCCTGTCCGCCTCGCTATTCAACGAAATCCTCATCGAAAACGGCCAGGTGCAGCAGACCAACTTCCACAACTACCGGCAGCTGCGCATCAGCGAAGCGCCGGCGGTGGAGGTGCACCTGCTGCCTAGCTTGGAGGCGCCGGGTGGCGTCGGCGAGGCCGGTACTGCGTTGATCGGTCCAGCCCTGGTCAACGCCCTGTTCGCCGCAACGGGCCAGCGCATTCGTCGCTTGCCGCTGAGCCGTTTCGGCTACTACCCGGTTTAAGGAGCACCTGATGAAATTAATAAGCAACCTACTGCTGCTCGCCAGCGCTGCTCTGCTGGCGCAAGCGGCCTATGCCCAGGACGATTCGCTGGCTAAGGGTGAATACCTGACGATACCGTGCCCTGCGGTGAACCTTTCGCCGGAGGCGTTGAGTTCAAGCTGCCGTTCGGCTCGCTGTTTTCGCCCAACATTACCCCGGACACGCAAACCGGCATCGGTGCATGGACCGATGACGAGTTCGTCAGTGCGCTGCAGGCCGGCATTGGCCGTGACGGCAAGCACTACTACCCGGCGTTTCCCTATACCTCCTACAGCAAGATGTCGCGCGATGACATCCTCGCGATCAAGGGTTATCTCGACAGCCTGGAACCGGTCGAGCAAGCACCGCGCGAAAACCACATCGGCTTCCCGTTCAATCAGCGCTGGGGCATGGTTTTCTGGAATTTGCTGTTCCTTAACGATGAGCCATTTCAGGCGGACAGCCAGCGCTCTGCTGAGTGGAATCGCGGCAAATACCTCGTCGAAGGGCCGGGTCACTGCGGCGAATGCCATTCACCGCGCAACCTGTTCCAGGCTGTCAGCAGCGAGCGCTCGCTGGCCGGTAATCTGATCCGGGGTTGGAACGCCTACAACATCAGTGCCGACCCCGTGCACGGCATTGGTGCCTGGCCCACGGACGTGCTAGCTGGCTATTTGAAGGATGGCGCAGCGCCAGGCCTGGGTTCGTCTTCAGGGCCCATGGCGGAGGTGGTGGAAAGCAGCTTGCTCCACCTGACCGACGCTGACCGTCAGGCGATTGCAGTGTTCCTCAAGGACTCGCCACCGCCCAGTGAAGGCGTGCCTCGCCCGCAGCAGGTCACGCTTGCAGAACCGGGCAGCGGCAATGCACTCGGCAACAAGCTGTTCGCCGAAGCCTGCGCCAGTTGCCACCGCTGGGACGGCACGGGCAACCAGAGCCAGACGGCCATGCTGCTGGCCTTGAAGACGGTCAACGATCCGGCCGCCAGCAACTTGCTCGGCATTCTGTTGAGTGGCCACGGTGCCGCCGAGGCCACAGTGAATCGGCGTATGCCATCGTTCGGCAGCATTTATACCGATCAAGAGTTGGCCGCGTTGAGCAGCTTTATGTTGCAGCGTTTCGGCGAGAGTGGTGCGCAGGTTTCGGTGCCGGCTGTGGCTAAGCGCCGGACCGAGCCCCTGCATTGAGCGGAGGTTCTGCAGGTCGGGCCTGAACACATTGCTGGATGCGCTCCTGGCCGAGCGCGAGGCTGGCCGCGAAGCGGTGCTTGCGACTGTTGTCAAGGTCGAAGGTTCGGCGTATCGGCGGCCCGGTGCGCGCATGCTGGTGTCGCGCTTCGGCCGGCCCGAGGGCACCATCAGTGGCGGCTGCCTGGAGGCGGAAGTGGCGAAAAAGGCTTGGTAGCTGACCGAAGCCGGGCCGGCGCTGCGCAGTTACAGCATCGCAGAGGCGGATGACGCCAGCGAGGAAGCGCTGAGCTTCGGCCTGGGCTGTAACGGCAAGGTTCACGTGCTGTTCGAGCGCCTGCCGGCCGGCCCTTGCGCCTTGGTCGATGCTTTGGTCAGCGTGCGCGACCGCCAGCAGCCTGCGGCCATCGCCACGGTAATCGCAAGCTCGGGCGCGGCTGCGCCACGCTCAGGCGAGCGTTTGTGCTTGATGCCTGGGCAGGAGGCCGCGGGCGAGTTGCTGCGCTCGGTGCTGGTGGAGCAAATCAGCGCCAACCTGCAGCAGACCTTGCTGCGCGGCAAGTCATCCCGTGGTCTCTACCCGAATGGTCTCGGCGAAGTGGAAGTGCTTCTGGAGTACCTGCCGCCGGTGCGGCGTCTGGTGATATTCGGCGCGGGCCATGATGCCCAGCCGCTGGTGCGCATGGCCAAGCTGTTGGGTTGGCATGTGACGGTGATCGACGGCCGGGCGCACTTTGCCCGGGCCGAGCGTTTTGCCGAGGCTGACCAGGTGCTGGTCGGCGATGTTGAGCAGCCTTTCGATTACCACGAGCTGGTGCGCGGGGCTGCGGTAGCGGTGATGACCCACAGCCTGGTGCAAGACGCGCATTGGCTACAGGGTGTGTTGTACAGTGAACCCTGCTATGTCGGTCAGTTGGGACCGCGTGAGCGCACCGAGCGCTTGTTGGCCGGCATCCACGAACAATTGGCTAAACCGCAGGACGAGCTGCCGGGGCTGGAATGTTTGCATTATCCGATCGGCCTGGACCTGGGTGGCGACACCCCGGAAAGCGTGGCCATGGCGGTGCTGGCGGAAATTCAGGCAGTGCTCAACGGCCGCAATGACGGCAGCCTGCGCTTCAGATCTGCGAGCATCCATGACAGCGACCCTGTACTGATGGCTGGCCGGGATCAAACGGATGTTGCGGCAGAAGGTTGTCGGCTGGTGGCCGTGCAGCGGTAACAATTTATCAACCGAGGAACCCATCAGCATGAGTCAAGCCATACGCGTTGTAGCGATACTGATAGCCAAAGCTGGCAAAGAGTCGCAGGTCGAGCAGATTCTGCGCGCCTGTGTGCAACCATCGCGCGCCGAAGACGACTGCCTGTCTTACGTCCTGAATCGCTGTATTGAACAGGCCGGGCGTTTTTTCTTCGTCGAGCGCTGGGCCAGCCATGAGGCGATAGCGCGCCATCGGCAGATGCCACATTACACGGCCATGGCCAATGCCTTGGGCGAGCTGCTAAGCGATCGTCAGGTTTATGTGCTTGAAGCGCTGGCGGAGGATATCGAACCCGTCATTGATCCCCGTACGGGCGTTGTCGGGTGATAGTTGATCGACATGGTCGGCGTTTTCGCAAACTTCGTCTGAGCCTGACTGCCGCATGCAATTACGCCTGCACCTACTGTGTGTCCGATGGCCGTCGCTTGGTGGCCGCACGCGATGAGCTGACGGCCGCGTCGATGCTGCGTGCCGTCGAGTTGCTCAGGGATGTTGCCGGGGTTGAGGAACTGCGCATTACCGGCGGCGAGCCGCTGCTGAGTGACCGGCTGGAGCCCTTTCTGCAGGGCATAGGTAAGCTGGCGTTGCAGGACATTAGCGTGACCACCAATGGCCAGTTGCTGGCCAGCAAACTGCCGTTATTGCGCAGCGCCGGCATCCAGCGGCTCAATGTGTCCCTCGATACGCTCGACCCGAGTGCCTTCCGCACGATCGCCAAGGGCGGCGACCTGCAGACGGTGCTCAACGGCATTGAGCAGGCGCGCCGAGCCGGCATGAGCATCAAGATCAACATGGTGCCGATGCGTGGTAGCAACCTCGATCAAGTTTTGCCCATGTTGGCGTTCTGCCTTCAGCAGGGCTACGAATTGCGTTTTATCGAACTTATGCGCATGGGCCATCTGGCCCAGAATGCAGAGGCTTTTCGTACCCAGTTCGTCGGCCAGCGCGAGCTGCTGGAGCTTATCGGCGAGCGTTATGCCTTCACCCAGGCTGAGGCGCCGGTAGACTCCACTGCGCTGCGTTATAGCGTTGGCGAGCGCGGGGCGTTCGGCATCATTGCCAACGAAAGCGCGCCCTTTTGCCGGAGCTGCAGCCGTCTGCGCCTGTCGTCTACCGGCAGTTTATACGGATGTCTGTCATCCAATCGCGGGCACTTTATGGGCACGCTGTTGGATCTGCCGACTGAGCAGGCACAGCCGCAGCTCACCGCGTTGCTCGGCCGTGCGCTGGCGGACAAGCAGGACGCTACGTTTACCGGCAGCGCGCTGATTATGAAATCGGTGGGTGGCTGAGGTCGTCCGGCCTATCGACGTCCCGCAGAATGCCGTGGTCATCGAGCGTCACGGCAATCACCTGTTGCGCATGGCTGGCGATCAAGCCCCTGGCCCCATTGTCGCCTTGCAGTTGCATCAGCTCCGGCCAGAAGCGCCGGCCGAACAACACCGGGTGGCCGCGCTGACCCTCGCAGTAAGCCACGACGATATGTTCTGCGTCGGCCTGCGCTCGCAGTTGCCGCAGGGTGGCGGCAGAAATCCACGGCATATCTCCAAGCAGCACCGCCGCCGCAGTGGCCTGCGAGTGTGCCAGGCTCTGGATGCCGGCAGCCAGGCTTGAGCCCATGCCCTGTTTGGCGTGGGCCGCACGTACCAGCTGAACGCCAGGCGGTATAGCCAGGGCCTGGGCATCGTCCTCGGCTTTTAGCACGACTCGAACATCACTGAAGGCTTCTTGCGTGCGCAGCACTGTTGCGCGTAGCAGGCTGTTGCCGTCGGCCAGCTTGGCGCAGCGTTTGTCGCTGCCGAAGCGCTGCCCGGTGCCGGCGGCGAGTACCAGGCCAATACACTCAGGGTTGCGGCGCGGTTCTGTCATGTTGAAAATCTATGTTGCCCCCTAAAGAAGGTTGGCCGTAGAAGAGCACTTGAAGGGCTTCGCGTCCCTCTCTGGACTGTGCTGTCTTTTGCGTGTATGGCCCCTGATTTCAGCGTTGTCAAGTGGCAGTTTTGCTATAGGAGCGTTTTTTCCGCGCACCGCATCACTGGTAATGCTGTTCGATCACTCGAAGCTTCGGATGATCTGATCGTTATTTGGTCAGATTGCTGTTTTTGACATCGGCAAAGACTGAAATCAGTCAGAAATACAAGGGTGTGCAGCCCTAGATTCTTTCTTGCAGCGCCTTGAAGAAGGCATCGATATTCTCATCGTGGCGTTTGTAGTAGGTCCAGGGGCCGATCCGCTGCGATGTCACCAATTGCGCGCGCTGTAGAGCTGCGAGATAAAGCGATGTCGTTGACTGCGAGAGGCCCGTGCGCTCTTGGATGATACTGACGCACACGCCTACCGTTTCTGGGTCGACCTCCTGCTCAGGAAAGACTGTCCTGGGATCCTTGAGCCAATTGAGGATGGCAAGACGCATCGGGTTCGCCAATGCTTTCAGGGCTTCGTTGACGTCAATAGTCATAAATTTTGTGATACCTGTTTTTTACGATATCTAGATATTTTCCTGGTTCGCGCATCAAATTGGAAGGCTTCGCCGTGTTCTCTGCGCGCCTGCCCGTCGCAATGACTGGCTGGTTTGGACTGGAACCCTATTGTCCTGTCAGGTAGAACTATCGGGCACCTGTGCGCCGAATTGCGGGACGATATGCTTGCCAATTTCCTCGATAACCTCTGCTGTGGGGCGTTTACCATACTTGAGGTTCAGGATGACGTGATCTACACCTATTTCCTGAAGTGTATCCAGCAAGGCCCGGAGGTGGTTACGTCCTAGTCGGAATCCTAGATGGATATGCGAGGGCGGCGTGGATGGATGTTTGTCCAGGTCGATATAAAGCGATTGCAAGAACGGCTTGTAGATAGTGCCACACTGTTTAATTATTTCCTGTCGCCAATCCTCCACGATCAGTCGCTGTATTTTTGGCGGACGTGGATAGTTAATCCATCCATGGCTTTCACGTGCGATCCAATCGAGCGGCTGGCGGCTGTGTCCGGTTACGAACAGCGGTATTTCCCGAGTCGTAGGTTTGGGAACGAGGTCGGCCCCCAGTAACTCGCCGTGACTCCAGCGAATCGGCTCGAAGTGTGTTCGATGGGCTTGGCGTATCACATTGAAGTTTTCTTGAAAGGTCTCGCCACGCTTTTCTGGATCAATGCTGAATGCGGGAAACTCCACGGGACGATCGCCAGAGGCTACTCCCAGGAGCAAGCGACCTCCGCTCAACTGATCAATGCTCGCTGCGGCCTTTGCCGTGTGCAAGGGATTACGCAAAGTAAGGGCGATGGAGGCGGTACCTAGTGCTATTTTTTTTGTATGGGCTGCCATGTAGCCCAGATACACCCAAGGGTCGAAAACCTGGCCGACATCGCCGAAGTTTGGGTCCCTGAGTGGGACGTCGCGAAACCAGAGCGCCGAAAAACCAAGTTCCTCTGCACGTTTGGCCAGCGCGACCTGACCTAGCATGCTCGGTGTATCACCTTCGAAAGCCTCTAGGGGAAAGAACAGCCCCAGGCTTAGATGACCCTGCCTGAAGGTTCGTTTGAATCCCCTATGCTCTTGGTAGGGGATCGTGCTCGGTTGGTACATGTTTAACTTCCTCGGTCAGCAAATGCTGAGCCACGCCCCTGAGTTATGGGGCGTGGCATTGAGCGTTTAGAATTTGTAAATCGGGTAGTCGGTGTAGCCCTTATCGGTACCGCCGTACATGCTGCTTGGATCCACTGGGTTAAGCGGCCAGTTGTGGGCGATACGAGCCGGCAGGTCGGGGTTCGCAATGAAGGGGCGACCAAAAGCGATCAGGTCGCCCCAGCCAGCTTTTATCACGCGATTTCCTCGTTCAGCGGTGTACTTGCCGGCATAGAGAATCTTGCCGCTGAAGGTCTTACGAACATCTTCCCGGAACGTCTCAGGCAACTCGGGTGCGTTTTCCCAATCGGCTTCGGCGAGCGACAGGTAGGCAATGCCCACTTCCTCGAGGATCTTCACTGCCTCGATGTAGGTTTGGTGAGGATCTTCTTCGACCAGGCCAAGGTATACGCGGTCTTCGTCTGTGGTCGCGAACAGCGGGGCGAAGCGAACGCCCATGCGCTCCTTGCCGACGACACCAGCAACGGCGACGGTGATTTCGCGCAGGAAGCGAAGACGGTTCTGCAGCGAACCGCCATATTCATCATCACGCTGGTTGGTATGGGCCGAAATGAACTGGTTTACCAGGTACCCGTTCGCGCAGTGAAGCTCCACCCCGTCAAAACCTGCGTCCAACGCATTTCGGGCTGCTTGGGCGTAGAGCTCAACCAGTTCCTTTACCTCCTTGGTGGACAGGGCTCGTGGGGTCGATGGGTCGGCCAGTACACCCGTGCCGGGGCCAGTTTCGATGAACACCTTGACGTTGTCCGCGCGGATGGCTGATGGCGCGACGGGCGCTTCACCACCGGGTTGCAGCGATGTGTGCGACACGCGGCCTACATGCCAAAGTTGAGCAAAGATCACCCCCCCTTCGGCGTGAACAGCGTCGGTGACCTTACGCCAGCCTTGTATCTGTTCTGGGCTATGAATGCCGGGCGTCCAGGCATAACCCTGTCCTCGGGGTTCGATCTGTGTGCCCTCGGTCACCATGAAGCCAGCACAGCTGCGCTGACGGTAATATGTGGCCATTAGGTCGTTCGCAATATTGCCGGGTTGGGAGCTGCGCGAACGCGTCAGTGGCGGCAGAACGATACGGTTTTTGAGGGTGTATGGGCCCAGCTGAGTGGTTTTGAAAAGTTCTGATTGTGTCATTTCGTTTACCTGCATATCTAAAATATTCGATGTTATAGATCAAAAAAACATGCCTCAACGAGGTCAGAAGAGCCCAAGCGGTGCTTCGTTGAGGTTGACGTAGATGTTCTTCTTCTGGCTGTAGGCTTCCAGCATTGACTTGTGAGTTTCCCGTCCTAGGCCAGATTTCTTATATCCACCAAAGGGAGCATGGGCAGGGATCTCATGGTAGGTATTTACCCACATACGTCCGGTTTCCACCGCGCGAGCCACACGTAACGCCCGGTTGATGTCTTGGGTCCAGACTGCACCGGCTAGGCCGTACTCGGAGTCGTTTGCCATGGCGATGACCTCCGCTTCATCCTTGAAAGCAATGACGCACAGAACAGGGCCGAAAATTTCCTGGTAGGCGACGCGCATATCGTTGCGAACACCGACCAGAATCGTTGGCTGGATGAAGAAGCCGGCATCGTAATTGGCACCTGTGAGACGACTGCCGCCGATCAGTACCTCAGCACCTTCCTGTTTGGCGATATCGACGTAGCCGAGGATCCGTTCCATCTGGGACTTGCTGACCTGTGCACCCATCATGGTGTCCGGGTTCAGTGGGTCACCCACACGCACAGCTTCGAACTTATGCTTGAGCTCAGCTAGGAATCGTTCGTAGATGGATTCGTGAACGAACAGCCGTGCGCCGGATTCGCAGACTTGGCCTTGGTTCCACAGGATGGCGAGGACTTCGCCTTCCACGGCCTTGTCCCAGTTCGCATCGGGGAAAACGATGTTGGCCGACTTGCCGCCCAGTTCAAGGGTGGCGGGAATGATTTTCTTCGCTGCCGCATTGGCGACGAGTTCGCCGACACGCGTCGAGCCGGTGAAGGCAAGCTTGCGCAGGTCCGGATGATCCAGTAACGCCTGTCCAACTGTGGTGCCTAAGCCTGTGACGATGTTGACCACGCCGGCTGGAAGTACCTTAGCGAAGATCTTCGCCAGTTCGAGGATGGTTACCGGGGTCAGCTCGGAGGGTTTGATGACTACGGTGTTACCCGCTGCGATGGCCGGAGCGATCTTCCAGGCGGCCATAAGCAGCGGGAAGTTCCACGGAATCACTTGGCCCACAACGCCGAGGGGTTCACTGAGGGCGATGCTGAGTGTTTGCTCATCCAGCATGACCGCCTCATCTGATTGGCTGCGGATTACGCCGGCGAAGTAACGGAAGTGATCAATTGCCAGCGGGATGTCGACGGAGCGACTTTCACGAATGGGTTTACCTACATCAAGTGTTTCCAGAACGGCGAACCGATCGGCATCGGCTTCCAGCAGGTCGGCGATCTTCAACAACGCATTGGCGCGTTCCGCAGGTGAGGTGGTACGCCAGGTCACGAAGGCGCGCTGTGCGGCCTGCACAGCGCGGTCAACGTCGGCAGCTGTGGCGTTTGGGGTGTTGGTGAGAATTTCTCCGTTAGCGGGGTTGATAATGTCGAGGGTTTCACCGTATTCGTCCGAAACCCACTGGTTGTCAATAAACAGGCCGTATCTGCTGTCGGGAAGGTGATTCGGATGGGTATCGCTGGAATCTTTCATGGGAGGGCTCCTGAGGTTTCTAGCGCGGGTTACGAGTTCAGGCTATTCGCAATATTCATATATGTCAATATTGCGGTATTGGTTCTGGCGCGTATGCATATTTCCACGCCCTTGCAGCTCACCTCTGGATCAGCGGGGAATACGCCGTGCTTTGCGCCAGGGTTGCCTATGCAGCCAGCTCCCTTGATTTTTTGAGTGCGATCCATGAACCCCACCTTCCGTCAGATGGGGCTTCGACTTACCGTGGCATCTCTGGCGAGCAGTTCCACGGCAGCAGCGCCTCGTAGTCCTCTACCGATGAGGTATGCGGCAACCGCTCCTATACGTGGCGCAGCCACGTATAGGGCTCTTGGCCGTTGACCTTCGCGGTCTCGACCAAGCTGTAGATCTGCGCACTGGCCGTCGCACCCTTGGGGGTGTCGCTGAACAACCAGGCCTTGCGCCCGATGACAAATGGCTTTATCGCACGCTCTGCCAGGTTATTGTCGATCGGCAAATGGCCTGCCTCGACGTAGCGCTCCAGCCGGCTCCAGTTGTTCGCCAGATAGTGCACCGCCTTGCCCAGCACGCTTTGCGGCGTGACCTAGGACTCCGTTTTATCCAGCCAGCTGTTCAACTGCCCGAGAATCGGCAGGCTTCGTTCCTGGCGCCCGATGAATGGCTGTTCATCGCTGGCATCCTTGAGATCGTGTTCGATGCCATACAGCTTGTTGATCATCGCCAGCGCCACGTCGGCACGTCCCGTCTTGCCCTTGGGCTGCACTTTCTGCGTTTCGACGAACTTACGCCGGGCATGCGCCATGCACGCCAGCCGTTCAACGCCTGGCTGTAACGCCAGGGCGTGTAATCAGCGTAATCATCGGTCACGACATAACCGCGATAGCCCTCCAGCAGGCGCAGCGGCACCTCCTGCGCGCGGCTGGTGATGTAATCGAACAGCACGACTTGTCGGTCAGGCGGGCCGCTGGCCTGCACCCACATCCAGGATTGACTGGTCGGATCACGATCCGGCTCTTTGAGTACGAACACGCGTGTTTGATCACACGGATCTGCATCGGCACGATGTCGAGTTGTTCGCTGGTTTGCTCGCCAATCACGTGTTTGCGGCAACCACAGGCGCAAGTCAGTTCGTGCTCGGGTAAGTCATGAATGACTTCAATGCGTGGCAGGTCAGCCGACAGTGGTTTACGTTTGCCGCGCTGCTTGGTTGGCGCAACAACTTCTTCATCCGCATCATCAGCGGCAGCTACCCACTGGCTTTCGGGTTCGATGAACAACGCCAGTTGGGGCGTATTGGACTCGACGGTTTGCTCCGACTTACGATTGAACAGGCGGTCGCGCAGCAGCTTGACCTGTTCTTTAAGATCAACGATCTGGTCTTTGTCGACCGTGCGCTCGGCCAACAACTGCGCAAGCAGTTGTTTGAGCGCGGCAGGGTCGTCAGGAGGGTTATCGGGCACTGAAATCATGGCCCGGATTATACCGGGTCAGGCGACGAAACGGGGTGTCAGAACCTGATGCGGACGGTTGCACCAGAGATCGAAACCGTCGAATAGCCAATTCAGTTCCTGGACGGTCAGAACGATGGCTTCGTCGGTGACGTCGGGCGTGGTTTGAAACGCTCGGCCTCGAGGCGCTTGAGCCAAAGGCAGAATCCGTTGCGCTCCCAGTACAACACCTTGATGCGGTTACGGGCTTTATTGAGGAAGACGAAAAGTACCGGGTCGAACACGGCGACCTTGATATCCAGTTCGACCAGGGCAGTGAGGCCGTCGATGGATTTTCGAAAGTCCATGGGCTTGGGGTAAAGGTAGACTAATGAGATGGTCACCCTCACACCCTGCGAAGGCTACACTTTCGTAGGGTGTTTTGTTCTTGGGGACCATCATCATGAGCGAGTTAGCGCTGATCGGGATCGATCTCGGTAAACACAGTTTCCACCTGCACGGTCAAGACAAATTAGGTCGTGAGATATTTCGCAAGAAGCTGTCGCGAGCGCAAATAATGCAGTTTTTCGGCAACTTGCCGGCCTGTACCGTGGTGATGGAAGCCTGCGTCGGTGCGCATTTCTTTGCGCGCAAGCTGAACGCCATGGGACACCAGACTAAACTGATTTCCCCGCAGTTCGTCCGGCCCTTCGTCAAGGGTAACAAGAACGACTTCATCGATGCCGAAGCCATTTGCGAGGCCGCATCACGCCCTTCGATGCGCTTCGTTTCACCGAAGGCTGAGGCGCAACAGACGCTTTCTGTTCTCCACCGCATGCGGGAGTCGCTGGCTCACGACCGCACCAAGACGGCTAACCAGATGCACGCATTTCTCTTGGAATTCGGTATCAGCCTGCCCAAAGGCCTGTCGGTCATGAAACGCTTGGCGAGCGTTCTCGGAGAACACGAGCTGCCCGTCCAGCTCACTAATTATTTGCAACGACTGCATGATCACTTCGTTTATCTGGACGAGCATATCAAGAAGCTGGACAAAGACCTGGTTGGCCAGCTAGCTGCCGATGATCTCGGTAGTCGTTTGCTGAGCATGCCCTGCGTCGGGCCGATCACCGCCAGCCTGCTAGCTGTAGAGATGGATGATGGCCAGCAGTTCAAACGAGGGTGAGACTTCGCAGCTTCCGTGGGGCTGATGCCAAGGCAATACAGTACTGGCGGTAAAGTGAGCCTGCTGGGCATCAGCAAGCGCGGTGACAAGCATCTGCGACAACTGCTGGTGCAATGCGCTCGGGTTTATTTACTACGACTTGAACATCAGAAAGGAGCCTTGGCTGACTGGGTGCGCGCTCTGCTAATACGGCGCCATTCGAACGTAGTGGCCTGCGCCTTGGCTAACAAGCTGGCGCGGATCGCGTGGGCGCTGGCGGCCCACCACACGCAATATGAAACAGGGTCAAGCGCTTTGAACGCCTGACCCTGCGTTTGTAGCAGTACCACGTATCACCCTTCTGGTTTTGCGATCGCTGACAATGGATGACGTGAACGGCCCACTGGCCTGGCAAAGAACCTGTGTCGAAAACCGGCTTTTGAAGCCGATAGACTTTTAAGGTTTGTCAGGCGCGACTCTCATCGTGGCGCGGGGCGTGCCCCAAACAGACGCCGGATAGATTTAAGCAAGCCAACCACTTTCACCCAGTAATCAGTATTGCAAAAATGGGGGTGACCATAGATTTTCGACTTTGCTGTCGGGGTGCATCATGGCAGGCTGGCTCCAGGAAAAAATCGGGAGCACAGCATCGAGAATCAGGTGGACGGTTGGAATGTGGGGATGATGGATCACTTACGATTTTTTCATCAAGGAGGCGGGCTGCAGCAGGTATTGATGTTTGCGTTGATGTGCAGATGAAGTTAGAACTAATCAGCTTGTGATTGCCGAATTCCTTGATGCCCAATCCGATTAGCTCGCGCCCGTAGCCGGAGCGTTTGATACCACCGAAGGGTAGGTTGGCCCTCGAGGTGCTGGGATGGTTGATGAACACCATACAAGTGGAGATGCGTTTGGCCACCTCGGCGCCATGTTTCGCATCGGCGGTGAATACCGAGCCGCCCAGACCGAACGGCGAATCGTTGGCAATACGCACCGCGTCCTCCTCGTCCCTGGCACGGAAGATGATCGATACTGGGATGAACTCATAGTAAAAGAGGTGTTCCGGGCCTTATGTCTTTATTGTAGATATTAATATTTAGGGAATCACGTCAATCGAATTAGTGTGACTCCTACACTGATGGAGCTAAACTCGACTCTGAATCGCTATCAGTCCTGAAAGTTTCCCGAAATCAGCGGTTGGGCGCCTTTAGGGGTTTGATAAAAATCAATCATGCGCAAAATTCATCGCTTCCCCCCCCCCCTAGCTCTTTGTGATCTGACTTCTTCAGTGAGTTCGCTAATTGGCAATGCCTTACTGAATACCCACCCTTGAATAAGTGCATCAGGACAAAAATCAAGAATTGCTTTTTTCTGCGCTTCCGTCTCCACGCCTTCAAAGATTATTTTTGAGTTTAAAACGTTTGCTATTTCATGAATTTTTCGCAGCACTACTGCTGCCGGAGAATCTGTGCCTGCAGCTTGCGAGAACGATTTATCAATTTTTATAATATCGACATTCAGCCTGGCCAGATAAGATAGACTTGAATATCCTGAGCCGAAATCGTCAATTAACACTTTGTAGCCGTACGCTCGAATGGACTCGATCTTGCTTTCAATCTGGCTGATTTCAGCCGTTGTCCCTTCGAGAATTTCAATTGCTATCTGACTCGCTGATATGCCGTGATTTTTCGCCGTCTCTGATATGTGTTGAACTAGGTCGCCATCCAGCAGGTCCTTGGTATTAACGTTAAGGCTCAAATATATATCTGGGTTGCAAGCTAGGCCCCTCGAACACTCATCCAAAGCCCTGCTAACAATCAGCTTGCTCAGCTTATCTTGCAAGCCAAGATCCACCGCTTTTTGGATGAAAATATTTGGAGGGACTGATCCGTATTTCTTATCGTGCCACCGAGCCAAAACCTCGAATCCGGCAGCCTTGCCGGTCTTTCCATAAACAATCGGCTGGTAATAAGTTGATATTAGCTTGCTCTTAATGGCGTATTTCAAACGGTAAGAAAGTGAGTTTCTAACCCTGCGGTATTGGTGGGCAGCATTGAGTGCCAATAAACCCAAAGAACAGCCAATTAATGCGATAAGCAAGAGAAGGATGGGTTTTCTGGTTGTGAATATATTTGCTTGAATGCTAGAGTCAACACAAATGTCGTATTTGTCAGAGCAAACTTTTGCAAGTGCGCTGGTTAGTATATTCCCCTGATGGGGGCGCCGAATGTGCGCATGATTGTGTTGCCATCACGAGACACAACAGATGCACTTAACTCTGCTGGCGGAGATTCAAAAGGTGCGAATGCGGTGGGTGATGTAACCACAAATGATCTGTGTTTTGCTGAAACATCAATTTTTATCGCGCTGGGGAAATAGCTTGGAACTCCGCCCCACAGCTTGACATTGTTTTTCGTAAGTCTGCTATCACCAATCATCCTGAAAGCCGGGATTAAGCCCCACATAGCAGAGCAAGTAATAGTGTTATTTTCTATTCGTCCAGCATCTTTTACAAAACGATACTCATAAGTAACTTTTTTTAGTGTGTCTAGGTCATGTGGTCCGCAAGGCTCGCCAGATGTATTGTTAAGCTCATCAAGTGCAGCTGTAAGGTTTCCTGCGACCGTTTCGGCATGATTCAAAAAAACGTTAGCGTAGGATTCTATCCTGTTGTTGGCACTAGCCAACCATAGAGCCTGTGACACGCCAAACGACAACAGTACTCCAACCGTCATGCATCCAGTTAAATAACACAGGGTGTCTTCTTCGAGTTTATTCATGCCCACGACCCAAGATCTCTACTTCCGTCTTGTGCCATATCTCTGAGGGCTTGCATAGAGCCTTTACAGACTGTGTGAAAGCCTAGCAATCTGCCCGGCCCTTTAAGAGAATGCTCCGTATCGAAAGGTACGGAGCATTTTTCGTTATGGCCTATATACAAGGAGAGTCCCGCAGCCAGACCAGCCTGTTCCCGGTCGCTTTGGAGGAATTGATCCCTGAAGATCACCTCGTACGGGGCATCGACCTATATGCCGCCAAGCTGGATCTGGGCCTGATCGGCTTCGAAAAAGCCCAGCCGAAGGCCGCTGGACGCCCAGCCTATGACCCCGCCGATCACCTGAAACTCTACCTCTATGGTTATTTTCAGCGCATCCGTTCATCGCGGCGCCTGGAAGCCGAGTGCCAGCGCAACATCGAAGTGATGTGGCTGATCAACTGGCTTAAACCTGACTTCAAGACCATCGCCGACTTCCGCAAGAACAGCAAAGCTGCATTCGTCACGAAATGCCGGGCTTTTGTGCAGTTCTGCCGAACTGCCGGTTTGGTTGCCGGTGACCTGGTTGCGATCGACGGCAGTAAGTTTCAGGCAATCGCGTCCCCGGGCGTCATTTGAATCTGACTCAAGCGTCAGGACGAGAAGCTAGATAAGCGGATCGCCCAATATCTGGCTGATCTGGATGCCGCTGACGAGTCTGAGGGCGAGCAACTTGTAGATCGCACTGCGATCAAAGCGGCCCTGGCGAGGCTTGTGGCAAGCAGCAAGCCAACCGCACTTGCCAGGCCTTGATGAAATCGATGGGGCTGGAGCAATTCAACACGCACGAAAGCGATGCCCGAATGATGCGTACCCCAAAAGGAGCGCGTGTCGCCTATAACGTGCAGGCCGCTGTCGATGCAGAATACTGCCCCATCTTGCATCACGAAGTGACGCAAGATGGTGATGACCGCAAGCGGCTTGAACCCTTTGCTAAAGCTACCAAGGCTGAACTGGGGCAGGAAGCGCTGACAGTGACAGCCGACATGGGTTACTCGAATGGCCAGCAGTTCCAAGCATGTGAGGAAGCCTCCATTACCGCGACGTGCCGCCAAACCGAACCTCGAACCCAGGCGGAGAGACATTATTCGAGCGCAAGGACTTTACCTACGAGGCTGAACAGGATCGGTACGATGTGTTTGCTCTTGTTTAGGTAGCGCGTCTTGCTGACCATGTAACGCCAATCGGCGCTGATCAGAGCGACATCCTCCCAGCGCATTTTCACCAGTTCGCCTGGGCTAGCAGCATCACCCGCAGGCGCATTGCGGTGGTCACGGTGCTCACGTCGCGTTCATCCAGACGCAACAAGAACTGCCCCAAATCAGCCGGTCGTTCGATCGCGGGATTGCTGGTGACCACGTAGCGGATTTTGAGATCCTCGGTGTTGCTCAGCGCCACGTTGCGCTCCACCCAGCTCCTGCCCTCAGCGAGGCCGAGTACTGCGCGAATGATGGTGCGAACCCGCTTGGCCATGGCCATCGTTCGAGCACGGCGCAGCGTGCTGATGATCGAAGTGATGTGTTCAAGTCTGATTTCGGTGACAGGTTTTTCGCCTATGACCGGTAAGATGTGGTTGCGCAGTGCACCGCGAAATCCTGCAATGGATTTGTTGACCAAATCCGGAAATTTGAAGTTCATCCACTCTTCGGCCACGTAGGCGAACGTACGCGTCTCGTTGAGCAATTGCGCCTCGATCTTGGCTTTTTTGGCTTTGAATCGGTCGATGTAATTGGTCGCACTATTGCGCGCTGTCCGAGCGAGCTCACGGGCTTCCTTCAAGCCCACATACGGCTACCTGCCGATCACGAACACGTTTTCCTTACCGCGAAGGCGGTAGCTCAGTCGCCAATCCCGGGAGGGTGATCTGCCAGGCTTGAGCGACGCACGCACCTAGAGATAGAGACCCGGTACGTCGCCATCGGCGTACTTGCCTGATATGGTCAGCGAATGTATGAAGGCGTCACTGAGCTTTGGACGGAAAGCAGGCGGTTTTTCGGGCGTCATGGTGTGGTAGCGCAGGCTGGAGCCGCCGCGCTGGCGCGCATCGGCCAGGCCCATGGCCCAGCTCTCGTCGCACATGAAGAACAGTGCGCCGAGGATCTTTTTCAGCGGCAGGTGGCGCAGGTAAGGTGCCAGCGTCGCGCCCATCAGCAGGTGGCGGCTGTTGACCAGCAGGGTCATGGCGACGATCACCAGCACCGCTGGCGGCGAGGTCCACAGCTCGATGGCGGCGAACTCCGAGCCACCGCCGAAGTTGAGCCCGGTCATCAGCGCGACCGCGCCAGCGTTCAGGTCATGCTGGGACGCCTGAGCGCCCAGTACCAGGGCAAAGGGAATGAAACCCAGCAGCACCGGCAGGGCGGCCACGGCACCGCGGCGCAGTTCGCCGGGCGGCGAAAGGGTGGGGGGATTGTTCAGTACGGGTTCAAGGGCAGTCATGGTCACCTCCAGTGGAAGCGAATTATTCCAAGGGTTGGCTGGAATAGGCTTGCGTAGTTGCTAATGAGAACCCATGATTTGGCATCTGCTGCCAATATTTTCCGACCCGGAGCTCTCCATGTCCATCAAGCTCGACGCCATCGACCGCCGTATCCTGCGGGCACTGCAACGGGACGGCCGTTTGCAGAACCAGGAGCTGGCCAAGCAGGTGGGACTGTCGCCGTCCCCCTGCCTGCGGCGGGTGCGGTTGCTGGAGGAGGCGGGGGTGATCGAGCGTTATGTCGCTCTGGTCGACCCAGCCAAGGTGGCGCTGGGTCTGACCCTGTTCGTGCGCGTGTGGCTCAAGCGCCAGGACCAGGACACCACCGATGAATTCGTCGAGGCCGTGCGCCTGCTGCCCGAAGTGGTGGAGTGCCATGTGATGGCCGGTGACTGTGATTTGCTGTTGAGGGTGGTGGCGGCGGACCTGGAAGCCTACCGGCGTTTCCAGATCGCCCACCTGACCAGCCTGAGCGTGGTGCAGAACGTTAAGACCGAAGTTCCGATGGAGAAGATCAAGCTGACGACTGAGCTACCCGTATGAATGGCTGTTAGGCGCACTTGTCGTGCTGACGAACTTTGTCGGCACAATTGTTCATTTCTCGCGTCAGTTGGATTCGCACAACGACCGCTGAAACTCATCTATCAGACCATCTCTACTCCGTTGGGCCATCATGGGCTGCATTCCCCCGTAATTGCTCAAGATAGTCAGCCCATAATTATCGCGACCTCTCGTCGTTGACTCAAAAGCTGGACGCGGGCTTATCGGCGCCGAGGGCACCTGGCATCCGATGTGATAGCGAGAGTTCCAGGACATCGATGCTCAGGTGCTTGTGGGCAATGGTTCAGTAGGTGGCACGAAAGCCGTGGGCCGTGATGTTGTATCCCGGCCAGATGCGTTGGAGGGCCCTGAGCATCGAGGTCGGATTGTTTGGGCGCCCTGGGTATACTGGTGATAGGATCTGTACTTTCCCGACAACTATTCTGCTATTGCATGTTTGGAATTTTTTCGGAGCCGATCGAGGTAGTCCGCCCAATGCTGCGCCGCTTCTCGTCGCTGCGGCAGCAACTGCGCGCGCGCATACACTGCGCCCAGAGCGCCTGGCATACGGTGGGAAAGTGACAACTCCAGCACAATCGGATCGATGCCCAAATGCTCGTGAGCGATAGTACGGTAGGTGGCGCGGAAACCGTGCGCAGTGATGCGGTATTCCGGCCAGATCCGCTGGTAGGCCTTGGCCAGGGATGTGGCGTCAACTGGATAGCCTGGGTAGACCGGCGATACAAAGACCCAGCCATTCCGCGCTTCATCCACCACCCGCCGTTCATGTAGTTCACGCAACAGCACAAGGGCTTGCTCCGGCAGTGGCACGATGTGTTTGCTCTTATCCAGATGGCGGGTTTTCCCTACTACATAGCGCCAGTCGGCGCTGACCAGGTCGACGTCTTCCCAACGCATTTTTACCAGCTCGCCGGGGCGAACCGGCAGCATGACCAGCAAGCGCATCGCAGTGCTCACGCTGCTCGGGCTGAGCTCATCCAGACGAAGCAAAAGGTGACCCAAATCGGCTGGTCGTTCGATCGCTGGATTACTGGTCACCACATGGCGAACCTTGAGCTCTTCGGTGTTGCTCAGGGCCACGTTACGTTCCACCCAGCCACGACCCTCAGCGAAACCGAGCACGGCACGGATGATGGTACGCACGCGCTTGGCCATGGCCAGTGTGCGTGCTCGGCGCAGGTTAGCGATGATCTCGATGATGTGGTCCAGTTTGATCTCGCTGACGGGAATGTTGCCGATCGTGGGCAGGATGTGATTGTTCAAAGCGCCGCGAAAGCCCGCGAGGGATTTGCTCACGAGATCGTGCGACTTGAAGGCCAGCCACTGTTCGGCGACGTAACTGAATGTGCGTTCCTCATTAAGTAGCTGATCGGCGATTTTCTTGCGTTTGGCCTTTAGTGGGGCGACGTGATGAGCTACGTTCTGGCGCGCGGCTCGGGCCAAGTCGCGGGCGTCTTTCAAGCCAATGTCGGGATAACGGCCGATCGCGTACACGTTCTCCTTGCCGTTCAGGCGATACCTCATCCGCCAGTATTTTGCGGCAGGCTTGTTCGACTTCTGCGAGGCCTGAACATGCAGGTAAAGACCGGGTACCTCGCCGTCGGCGTACTTGCCAGGTTCAGCAATGGCACGCAAGAAGGCATCGCTGAGTTTACGCCGCAATGCAGGCGTGGAGAGGGAAGTCGTCATGTGCGGGTACTTTTTTTCGAAACGGAAAAAGTACCCAAAAATATACCCGCAGGTGTATTGGATATGAGCGGAATGCGACGGACGGCCTTGGACGCAGAATCAGGTTAAGATACTGATTTTGTTGGTGTTTGCGGATCTTGATGGAAGTCAGTCACAAGCTATCGGGATCCCCAAAAAACATCTGTATCCGTGACCGCAGCCAGCGCTCCGCCGGGTCGTTATCCTGCGCGCCACGCCAGGCCATGTGCAGCTCGAAACTACGTACCGGTATCGGCAAGTCCTCCGCCCGCAAGCCACCGGCAGCCGTCAGCGCATCGGCGGTGTAGTCCGGTACGGTTGCCACGATATCGGTCCCCGCCAGCAAGCTCCCCAACCCGTTGAATTGCGGTACCGCCAGCACGACGTGGCGCTTGCGACCCAGCTCGTCCAGCGCCTCGTCGATAAAGCCCGACAAGTCCCCGGCAAACGACACCAATGCATGTGGCCGCGCGCAGAAGTCGTCCAGGGTGATGCTGCCAGGCACGCTGTCGGCGCGCAGCAGTTTCGGCGCGCTGCGGCGCAGCACCTTGCGCTTGGCGTTGGCGGGCAGTTCGCTGGTGTAGCTGACGCCCACCGAGATTTCCCCTGAGGCCAGCAGGGTCGGCATCAGCAGGTAGTTCACCCGGCGCACCACCAGCACGATGCCAGGGGCCTCGGCGCGAATGCGCTTGAGCAGTTGCGGCAGCAGGGCGAATTCGGCGTCGTCCGACAGGCCGATGCGGAATACGGCATTGCTGGTGGCAGGGTCGAACTCGGCTGCGCGGCTGACCGCGGTGGAAATCGAATCCAGCGCGGGCGACAACAGCGCGAAGATCTCGTGAGCCCGTGCCGAGGGCTCCATGCTGCGGCCAGTGCGCACGAACAACGGGTCGTCGAACAGGTTGCGCAGGCGCGACAAGGCCGCGCTGATGGCCGGCTGGCCCAGGAACAGTTTTTCCGCTGCTCGGGTCACGCTGCGCTCGTGCATCAGCGTTTCGAACACAATCAGCAAGTTGAGGTCTACACGACGCAGGTCGTTTCGATTCATCGGTGCGCTTCGCCTGAAGGGGGGCAGGGGTGAATATTAAGGCCAAAGGCTGTTACCCTGCACGGCTTTACGGGAGCCAATTGCACGGAAAGCCAGGTGCCCAATCGATGACAGGCATGTCGACTATTAATGACCACTGGTGGTCTAACTGCAAAAGCCCGGATAGAGTCAGTGGTAATTAGAGGTTCACAAAGGCGAGGTTTGCGATGTCCCGCATGATCCGTTTCCACAAGTTCGGCGCTGCCGATGTGCTCCGTTGCGAGGAGCAGGCCGAACCGTCTCCCGCTGCCGACGAAGTGCAAATTCGCGTCGAGGCGGTTGGCGTCAGCTGGTATGACGTGCTCTGGCGGCAGAACCTGGCGCCCTCGCAGGCACGCTTGCCGGCCGGTATCGGCCATGAGATGGCCGGTGTGGTGACGGCGGTCGGTGAAGGGATCGAAGACATTGCCGTGGGTGACCGGGTTGCCAGTTTTCCCGCTACCAGCGCCAATGACCACCCGGTATACGGGGATGTCATCGTCCTGCCACGGACCGCGATCACACGCTATCCGCAGGTGCTTACCCCGATCGAGGCCAGCGTGCACTATACGCCGCTGCTGATTGCCTATTTCGCCTACGTGGACCTGGCACGGGCCAAGGCCGGGCAGACTGCCCTGGTCACCGACGCCAGCCACTGTGCTGGCCCCGCTTTCGTGCAGTTGGGCAAGGCGCTGGGGCTTAAAGTGTTCGCCGCCACCAAGGATGCCGAGCAGCGTGACTACCTGCTGGGCCTGGGCGCCGACAAGGTGATCGTCACCGAAGAGCAGGACCTGTTGATGCAGGTTGGCAAGTACACTGACGGGCGCGGCGTGGACATGGTTCTGGACGGCATGGGCGGGCCGCAGATGTCGTTGCTGGGCGATGTGCTGGCACCGCGGGGCAGCCTGGTACTGTATGGCCTGCAAGGCGGCAACCAGACGCCGTTCCCAGCCTGCGCGGCCTTCCAGAAAAACATCCAGTTCTACGTGCACTGCATCGGTAACTTCACTGGCAAGCCGGAACTGGGTATCAGCCAGGACCAGGTAGCGCTGCAGCGTGCCTTGCGTGACATCAACCAGTTCACCGCCGACCAGTTGCTGACCCCGCAGATCATCAAGGTGTACCCGTTCGAGCAGGTGGTGGAGGCGCATCGCTACATGGACCAGTGCCCCTGCGGTGGGCGCGTGGTGTTGGATATGGCGCAGCATTGACCACTGCAGTTCACGGTGAACCCGGGCCAGCCCCGGGTTTTTTGTGCGCGGAATAAAGTAACGTCATCGTTAAAGTGGGAATATTCCTACAATAAAAGACGAAGCGGACTACATATAATTCATTAATTAAATGCCAATGGAAACATGCCGCCAATCATTTGCGGTTGCATGTGCGTGCTTAGAGGGTCAAGGTGAATTTGGCGCTTTGCTGAATGGTTTTTTTACCGTGATCTGTATCTTCAATTCGCTTCGCATCACTCGATAATGGCGCAATGATACTTTGTGCAAGGAGTAAGGGATGCGTACGGCTAGGCCTGAATCAGAGCATTGCAGGGGTGAATTCTTCTCCATGGCCTGGCGACAGTGAAGGCTCACGTCACTTTATTCAATTGTAGGAAGTTTCTTCTGTAAAAGCCTGGCGCAGTGTAAGCCTGAACAACTTGCTTGGGCGTGCGCCGGCGACTTGAAGTGGTGAGGTGATCCGTGACTGCTATTCACGACCAGGCAATGCATTATATCTACCAGCAAGTACTCGAACGCTTGCTCGCCCACATGTCACAGGCGCAACGGGCCTCCTTGCAGTTGTTGATACAACGTTTATTGGTAGCCGCAGGCGGGCCTGAATATATCGGCACCTTTCGCCTGCAGGTATTGCAAGGCAGTGACCGCCAGGGTGCGCGGCTGCTGGCGATGTTGCGTGCTGCGCAGTTGAGCATCGCCATGCGTGCACCGGTTACTTTTCAACTGCGCGTGCTGGTGGTGAGCTTGCCGGTGGCCGGCAGCCCTACGCTGCAAGGGCTCGATCGAGGCTTCAGTGCGCTGTTCATGCAGGATGACCCGCGGGTGCAACTGCAAATGATCGAGGGGCGCGAAGTGGTGCCGTTCAGTTGCCGCCCCCGTGTGGCGTCCGAGCGCTGGTTGCCGACCAGGGAAGCGCTGCTGATGTTTGGCCACCTGATCGATGCCAGGCCAGAAGCGTTGCTGGGTAGCCGCCTGCACCTGGAACTGGCGGCGGCCGTAAGCTTCGCGCTGCAGGCTCAGGCGCCCGCCGACGCAATGGTCACCGCCTTGCCCGCAGGGCAGCGCCGCCGCTACCTGGCGTGGGCGCTGCGTAGCCAGCGCCTGGCGGGGCAACGTGGCCCTTACCTGGCGCACCATTGCCTGTCGACGCTGGCCGAGGGCCTGGCGCGCTTGCAAGGGGCCACGGGGCTGGCGCCCGGCAACCCGGCGGATCAGCCTGCGGGGGCCGCGCTCAAGGGAGGGCCGGTGCGGCTGATAGCCATTGATGACCTGCTGCCGCCGTTGCTGGGCGGGCAGCAGTTGGATGCCATGCTGGGCTGGCACTTCGCGGCGGCCGAGACGGCCTGCTCGCCGTTGGCCGCGTTCGTCGACCCACTGGCCTTGGCCCAGTTGCAGGAACTGCGGGCGCGCAGCCTGGAGCCTCAGGCCACCCGGCCGCCCTTGAGGCTGGCGGGGGCGCCGGGCGACAGCAAGCCTGCCGACGAACCTGTGCTGCAGTTTGGCAAGGCCTATGGCCTCAGCCAGGCCCAACTGGACTGCCTGCTGTGCAAACCGTTCGCCAGGCAGGGCAAGAACCTCGAGCGTTTTCTGCGCGCTCGCCATGCCGACATGCTGGTGGCGCTGCCTTACCTGCACCGGGCCATGCAAGGCAAACCTTGCCCCGCGGCGGTCAAAGCCTGGCTGGTGAACACCAGTGGGCTATCACTGGCGCAACTGCGGGCAGTCTACGGCGGTAAGATGCCGCTACCTGCGTGGCGCCTGCTCAGTGCGTTGGCGCGCCGCGACGCGCACTTGCGGCTGTTGCCGCGCCAGGCCGCTGAACGGCGGCACAGCCCCATGAGGCAACCTTGATGGCGCGAACAGCGGCCGGCGAGTTCGCCTATCGGCGGGTCTACCGCTACCTGGAAGCGTTGATTGGCCAGGCGACGGCTGGTGGTCCGAACCGGCTGCCGTCCTTGCGTGAGCTGTCGCGGCGGCTGCGGGTATCGCTGGCAACGGTGCAGAGCGCCTACAGCCTGCTGGAGGAGGAGGGTCGCGTGCACTGCCTGCCACGCTCGGGCTATTTCGTTCGCCTGGCTGACCTGCCGCAAGGTGGCATGCCCCGGCAGGCGCCCCTGCCCGCACAACCGTTGCTGGAGCGCGCCTTGTTCACCCACGAGCGGCGCCTGGCCCGCCAGCGCGAGCGCGGCGCTGGCCCTTGGGAAGTGCAGGGCAGTGCGCGCCTGCGCGACGCGCTGGCGGAGCGTTACACCCGTTGCTCGCGCCAGTACTGGCGGGCCGATGACGTTCAGTTGGCCCCGGATGTGCCGGCGTTGCTGGAAACGCTGCTTGCAGCGCTGGCCCTGCAAAGGGGCACCACGGTGCTGGTACAGTCGCCCTGTTGCGGGCACGTGCTGCGTGCCTTGGCGCGCGCTGGCATGCGGGTGTTGGAGGTGCCACCCGATTCACGTGGCAACCCGGACCTGCAGGCCGTGGCCAGGCTGTTGGGCTGCGAGCCGGTCCGCCTGCTGGTGATGCCGTCCTGCCTTGGCCTGCCGCAAGGGCGGCTGGTCTCCCTGCATTACCAGCAGCAGCTTGGCCTGCTGTTGAGCCAGCACAGCGTGTGGCTACTGGAGAACGACCTGGACAGCGAGCTTTGCTACAGCGGCCCACCCGCGACCCGCCTGCGCGATTGGGTCGATCCGCGCCGGTTGATGATCATGGGGGCGTTCGAGGCTGCAGTAGGGCCCGAAGCGCCGTATGCCTACGTACTGAGCCTGGATACTGCCCTGGCCAAGGCGTTCTGCGAGCGGGCGTTCCGCCTTGCGCCGCTGCGGCTGCTGGCGCTGGCCCACCTGTTGGCCAAGGGCGATATCGAAGCGCAACTGGTGGCGTTGCGCAGCAACCTGCAGCAGCGCACGCAAAACCTCGCCTGCGCGCTGACCGCCCAGTTTGCCCAGCGGGTGGTGCTGGAGCCCCCGCAAGGCGGGCGCATGCTGTGGGTGCGCTTCGAGCAGCCGCTGGCCTGGGATGCCATTGCCACGGCCTTGGCAGGTTGCGCATTGCATGCATTGCCGGGGGAACAGTTCAGCTTGCACGGCCGCTACCGGCAGCACCTGGCGCTGATGTGGCTGGGCGACTGCCCAGGCGACCTGCAACAAGCCGTGCAGCGCCTGGCCCAGGCGCTGGAACTTCGCCGCAGGCGGGTACGGCGGTTCCCCGCTGAATCATAGGGCACTGCATGCCCAAGGGCGCGATCGCGGCCGTTCTTGCAGGGGCGAGCTGACCCACGGCACTTGCCAGGCTCCTGGGTCTGTATGTATAACCAGTGCCTTGTTTCCGCTACCTGACCCAGCCCGTGATTGCCCATTCCGTCGACGACCCGTTCTATTACCTGCACAACTTCCGCCAGGTACTGCTGTGGGTCGAACAGCGCTACCAGGACCTGCTCGATGAACAGGAACTGGCGTTCATCCATGCCTTCGGCCAACTGAGCGCGCCAGCCCAGGCCTTGATGGTGCGCATGGTGATGCGCAAGGGCGAACTGTTTCGCAGCGACCGCCTCGTCTATGAGGAAATAGGCGACACCGAACTCGCCCTGCAGCCACTCAAGGCCCTGGGCTGGGTCCGCGAGCCCGAGCAACTGCACTTGGAGCAACTGTTCGCCTTGCTGCGCAAAGACGAGCTGGCGTGCTGTTTCGCCGCCCAATTGAGCCGCCCGCGTGCCGCCAAGCATGACTTGCTGGCCCAGCTGCAGCCACTGCAACTGGCCGCCCGGTCTCTGGCCGAGTGGTACCCGGGCAGTGAGTTGCGCATCTTGCAGTGGTGCCTGCAACCGCTCTGCGACCGCATGCGGCTGCTGTTCTTCGGCAACCTCTACCAGGACTGGTCAGAGTTCGTGCTTGCCGACCTGGGGCTGCTGCGCTACGAGCAGGTGCCCTTCAGCGCCGATTCGCGTGCCCTGCAGCAACGCGCCGATATCGACCTGGCCATGGTGCTGCATGAGTGTGCCGAGCGCCTGGAGCAGGGCGAACACCCTCAGTCGGTAATCACGGCAATACAGCACCTGCACTGCGACAACCCTTGGCTGGCCCGGCGCCGTGCGCGGTTGCAGTTCGCCCTGGGCCAGCAATGCGAGCGCCTGGGTGACTGGGACCAGGCCATGGCGGTTTATGCGCAGTGCAGCCATGCCCAGGCGCGTATTCGCCAGGTGCGGGTGCTGGAGCGCAGCGAACGTTGGCCGCAGGCCCATGCCCTGGCGTTGCAACTGGCAGCGGCACCGGCCAATGCACTGGAGGTCCAGGCGCTGGAGCGTATGTTGCCACGCCTGGCGCGCAAGCTCGGTGGCCCGCCACAGCGCCGCCAGCGCGTGGCGCCGCTGGCACTGATCGAACTGGAATTGCCCCGTGAGCACGCCGCGCTAGGCGTTGAAGAGGCCGTGCGCCAGCACCTGGCCGCCGAGGGCGGGCAAGCCCATTATGTGGAGAACACGCTGTTCAACAGCCTGTTTGGCCTGCTGTGCTGGGAGGCGATCTTCGCCCCTGTGCCTGGCGCGTTCTTCAACCCGTTCCAGGCCGCGCCGCAGGACCTGCACGACAGCGACTTCCAGCAGCGCCGTAGTGCCCTGTTCGAGCAATGCCTGGCGCGGCTCGACGATGGTAGCCACCAGCAGGCGATCCTGGATTGCTATGCAGCCAAACACGGGCTGCAGTCACCGTTCGTGTTCTGGTCGATGCTCAGCGAGGCGCTGCTGCAGCAGGCCCTGGCCTGCCTGCCGGCTGCGCAGTTGAAGCACTGCTTCGTGCGCCTGCTGCAGGACATTCGCAGCAACCGTGCGGGCATGCCCGACCTTATCCAGTTCTGGCCCGAGCAGGGGCGTTATCGCATGGTCGAGGTCAAAGGCCCCGGTGACCGCCTGCAGGACAACCAGTTGCGCTGGCTGGCATTCTGCCAGGAGCACGGCCTGCCCGTCGCGGTCTGCCATGTGCGTTGGAGTGACGCCGCTTGAGCTACAGCGTGGCGGTGCGTGCCTTGTGCGAGTTCAGTGCCAAGGTCGGCGACCTCGACCTGCGCTTCACGCCGTCGCCCACCGCCCAGGAGGGCATCGAGGGCCACCAGCGGGTAGTGGCCCGGCGTGCGGCCGGCTACGAGTCGGAAATTACCCTGGAGGGCCAGTTTGAAGGCCTTCGGGTGCGGGGGCGTGCCGACGGTTACGACCCTGCCTGCAACCGGCTGGAAGAGATCAAGACCCACCGTGGCGACCTGGCCCGGCAACCGGCCAACCACCGCCAGCTGCACTGGGCGCAGGCCAAGGTGTACGGCTGGCTGATGTGCCAGGCCCGGCAACTGGCGAGCATCGAGGTGGCTTTGGTGTACCTGGACGTCGACAGCGATAGCCAGACCCTGTTCAGTGAGCACTGCACGGCCGCTGAGTTGCAGGCATTCTTCCAGGTCCAGTGCCAGCGCTTTCTGGGCTGGGCCCAGTTCCAGCAGCAGCGCCTTTGCGAACGTGACCACGGCCTTCAGGCGCTGCGCTTTCCCTACCCAGCGTTCCGCCAAGGCCAACGGCAACTGGCAGAAACCCTGTACAAGGCGGTGAGCACGGGCCGTTGCCTGATGGCCCAGGCCAGCACCGGCATCGGCAAGACCTTGGGTACCTTGTTTCCGTTGCTCAAAGCCATGGTGCCCCAGCAACTGGACAAACTGTTCTTTCTAACGGCCAAGACCCCGGGCCGGGCGCTGGCCCTGGATGCCATGCGCCAGATCACCACGGGCGATACCCAGCCTGGGTTACGCACCCTGGAACTGATCGCTCGCGACAAAGCCTGCGAGTACCCGGACAAAGCCTGCCATGGCGAGTCCTGCCCGCTGGCGGCCGGCTTCTACGACCGCTTGCCGGCCGCGCGCACGGCCGCTGCGGCCGTGCCGATGCTGGACCGTACCCAGCTGCGCGAAGTGGCCTTGGCGCATCAGGTGTGCCCGTACTACCTGGGCCAGGAGATGGCCCGCTGGGCCGACGTTCTGGTTGCCGATTACAACTATTACTTCGACGCCCACGCCTTGCTGTTCGGGCTGACACAGCTCAACCAGTGGCGGGTCGCGGTGCTGGTCGACGAGGCTCACAACCTGGTCGAGCGCGGGCGGGGCATGTACAGCGCCAGCCTCGATCAGGGGCAGTTGCTGGCGTTGCGCCAAAGCAAACCCCATGGGCTGGGCAGTGCGCTGGACCGCCTGAACCGCCAGTGGAACGCCCTGTACAAAGAGCAACGGGCACCGTACCAGGCCAGCGAAGCGCTGCCGCATGACCTTTTGCGCGCCCTGCAGCAGTGTATCGGGCTGATCCAGGAGCAGATGAACCAGGCGCCCACGCACATCGACCCGCAGGTGCTGCAGTTCTTCTACCAGGCCTTGCAGTTCAGCCGGGTAGCCGAACTGTTCGACGAGCATTTCCTGTTCGATATCAGCCAGCGCCAAGGGCCGCGCAAGCGCCGGCTGGCGACCTTGTGCCTGCGCAATGTCACCCCGGCACGGCTGCTGGCACCGCGCATGCGCGCGGCGCGCAGTGTCACCCTGTTCTCTGCCACGCTGAGCCCGCGGCAGTTCTACAGCGACCTGCTGGGCATGCCGGCCGATACGGCGTGGCTGGAAGTGGCAGCGCCGTTTCGTGCCGAACAACTGCAGGTGCGCATTGCCAGCCAGGTGTCTACCCGGTACCAGCAGCGCCAGGCTTCGCTGGCGCCGATCGTCGAGTTGATTGCCCGGCAGTATGAGCGCCAGCCGGGTAATTACCTGGCGTTCTTCAGCAGTTTCGAGTACCTGCAGCAGGTCGCCGGGCTGCTGGCCGAGCGCTACGCGCAGATCCCATTGTGGGCCCAGGCCCCGGGCATGGACGAAGCGGCGCGGCAGGCGTTCCTCGACCGCTTTGTCGCCGACGGCCAAGGCATCGGCTTTGCCGTGCTGGGTGGTGCGTTCGGTGAAGGGGTGGACTTGCCGGGCACCCGCCTGATCGGCGCCTTCGTCGCCACGCTCGGGCTGCCCCAGGTCAACCCGGTCAACGAGCAGTTCAAGCAGCGCCTGGGACGGCAATTTGGCGCGGGTTTCGATTATGCCTATCTCTACCCCGGGGTGCGCAAAGTGATCCAGGCAGCGGGGAGGGTGATCCGGGGGGACCAGGACCGTGGCGTACTGGTATTGATCGATGAGCGTTTCGCCGAGCCGAGGGTGCAGCAGATGTTCCCGGGCTGGTGGCCGCAAGGCGAGCAGTGTACCTGACCGCTGCGTTCAGCACCTGGCACTGCGCAGGCATGCCCAAGGTCGTTCAGGGGGCTCGATTGGGGTAAGATCACCTCCATGCCTGATGCAAAGTCCTTGTATATCAAGGTGATGGCACTGTCTTGGGCCAGAATGGCCTGACCGTTAGTTTGTCATGCAGACTCGCTGGCATGCCGTTTTGATCTGCTCCAGCGTCGGCCCGCTGTGCTGCCGGCCAACGCCCCGCTACAGGATTCACGTTTTGTCCGACCTCTCGAAAAATCCGCTGCTGCAGTACATGGCCCGCCTGGCCCCATCCAGCCAGCAAACCATGCGCTACATCCTTCAGGACGCCGCCGACCGCTTGGGGTTCGTCGACTGCAATATCGTCGACGTTCCCTGGCATCGGCTCGAGCCCGGCCATGTGATCGCTCTGGTGGCTGCCCTGCGGGCCGATGGTTACGCGCCCAACAGCTCTTCGCTGTACGTCAACGCCATCCGGGGGGTGATGAACGAGGCCTGGCGCCAGGGCCTGATCGACCACGAGCGGTTGTTACGCATCCGCGAGGTCAAGCCGGCAACCGGCACCCGCCTGCCGCCCGGGCGCAACTTGCGGCGTAGCCTGATTCGCGAACTGATGGACGTGTGCGCTGCCGACCCGCGGCCGCAAGGGGTGCGCGATGCGGCGATCATTGCCTTGCTGTATGGCACAGGCATGCGCAAGTCGGAATCGGTCGACATCGACCTTGCCCAGGTTGATTTCGCCGCGCGCAGCCTGCAAGTGGTTGGCAAGGGCAACCACCAGTTGATCAAGTACGCGCCGCCCTGGGCGTTCGAGAAGCTGCAGGCGTGGCTCGACCTGCGCCGCCAGGACCTGCCGGCCGGTGTCGAAGACGACCCGTTCCTGTTCAACCGCATCCGCCGCGGCAACCACATCACCCGGGCGCGTATCACCAAGCATGCCATCTACTACATCGCCCGCCAGCGCGGGGCGCAGGTGGGGGTCAAGATCATGCCGCACGACTTCCGCCGCGCGTTCATCACCCGGGTGATCGAGGAGCACGACCTGTCGATTGCGCAAAAGCTGGCACACCATGCCAACATCCAGACCACGGCGATCTACGACCGGCGTGACGACAACGAACGCCGCCGTGCGGTAGACCGTTTCGACTACTGAGTGCCGGCCAGCGTGCGCAATGGCAGCACCGAAACAGGGCCTTGGTGCGCCCCTGCTTTGTGCGGCCCCCGCGGCGGTGCCCGATGGCGGAGCGAGCGGTAAAAATAATTCATCTGCCTTCACCTGCGGAGTTGGCCCGCAACCTGCTATATCCAGCCTGCGAATTTGATCGAGTGGTCAGGCCGTGCGCACTAACCGGCGCCCGCCGCTGACCCTCTTACCGGCCAGCAGGCCACGAATTTCAGGGGCCGCAGGATGTCGCTCGCGGAGCAGATCGAACACCACCAAGACGATGCAGGCTGGAGCGCCCACCTGCAATTGCGCTTTGTCCAGCGTGCGGGCATGACCCGCCTTGGTGCATGGAAACATTTCGGACCTCTTTTGGTGCAGCGCCCGTTCTATCCGGAAGGTGCACCCTGCCATGTGTATGTTCTGCACCCGCCGGGTGGCATCGTTGCCGGCGATCGCCTGGAGCTCGACATTCAGCTGGAAGCTGGCAGCCACGCCTTGCTGACCATGCCCGGTGCCAGCAAGTTTTACCGCAGCATCGGCCCGACCGCACGGCTGACCCAGCGCTTCCACCTGGCCGCTGGCAGCACCCTGGAATGGTTGCCCCAGGACAGCATTTTCTTCTCCGGTGCCCGTGCCCGGCTCGCCAGCCACTTCACCCTTGAGCCCGGCGCCCGGTTGCTGGCCTGGGAAACGCTGTGCCTGGGCCGCCCGGTGATGCTCGAACGGTTCGACCAGGGTGCCCTCGACAGCCTGTTGCACATCACCCTGGCCGGCGAAACGGGCCTGCATGAGCGCCTGCGTATAGAAGGCGGCCAGCTTGGCAAGCTCGGTGGCCACCCACTGCTAGCCACCTTCTGTGCCGCGCCGGCCGATCAGGCATTGCTGGAGCAGGTAAGGCCCATGCTCGATGAGCTGGGCACCCCTGCCGGCGCGACGCTGCTCGGTTCGCTGCTGGTGATCCGCCTGCTCGACCATGACAACCAACAATTGCAACGCACCCTGCAACGCCTGTGGCATGTGCTGCGCCCGGCCGTTCTCGGCCTGCCAGCCTGCCCGCCACGTATCTGGGCCACCTGAGAGAGCGCCATGGAGCTGACCCCAAGAGAGAAAGACAAACTGCTGCTGTTCACTGCCGCCTTGTTGGCAGAACGGCGCCTGGCCCGTGGCCTGAAACTCAACTACCCGGAGGCCGTAGCGCTGATCAGCGCCGCCGTGCTGGAAGGGGCCCGTGATGGGCGCACCGTCGCTGAGCTGATGAGCATGGGCCGCGAGGTGTTGAGCCGTGACCAGGTCATGCCTGGCATCGCCGAGATGCTTCACGACGTACAGGTCGAAGCGACCTTTCCGGATGGCACCAAGTTGGTGACCGTGCATGACCCGATCGTCTGAACCTGCCGAGGAACGCCGCATGATCCCAGGTGAAATCCAGGTCGCCGCTGGCGACATCGAATTGAACAGTGGCCGCGCCACGGTCAGTGTCAGCGTAGCCAACCATGGCGACCGCCCGGTGCAGGTCGGCTCGCATTACCACTTCTACGAAGTCAACGAGGCGCTGGTGTTCGAGCGCGGGCCAACCCTGGGCTTTCGCCTGGATATCCCGGCCGGCACTGCCGTGCGCTTTGAGCCGGGCCAGGCCCGTACCGTGCAACTGGTGGCCTACGCTGGCAAGCGCGAAGTCTACGGCTTTCAGGGCAAGGTGATGGGCGCACTGGAGGGCAGGGCATGAGCCGAATTTCCCGCCAGGCCTATGCCGACATGTTCGGCCCTACCGTGGGTGACCGTTTGCGCTTGGCCGACACGGCATTGTGGGTCGAAGTAGAGAAGGACTACACCGTTTACGGCGAAGAAGTGAAGTTCGGCGGCGGCAAGGTCATCCGCGATGGCATGGGGCAGGGCCAGATGCTGGCCGCCGAGGCCATGGACCTGGTGTTGACCAACGCGTTGATCATCGACCACTGGGGTATCGTCAAGGCCGATATCGGCATCAAGCACGGGCGTATTGCCGTGATCGGCAAGGCCGGCAACCCCGACGTGCAACCAGGCGTCAACATACCCGTAGGGCCAGGCACCGAAGTGATCGCCGCCGAGGGCAAGATCGTCACTGCCGGGGGGGTCGACTCGCACATCCATTTCATCTGCCCGCAGCAGGTGGACGAGGCGCTCAACAGCGGTGTAACCACCTTCATCGGTGGCGGCACTGGCCCGGCTACCGGAACCAACGCCACCACCTGCACCCCGGGCCCGTGGTACCTGGCGCGCATGCTGCAGGCTGCCGACAGCCTGCCGATCAACATCGGTTTGCTGGGCAAGGGCAACGCCTCGCGCCCTGAAGCGTTGCGCGAGCAGATCGCTGCCGGGGCGGTCGGGCTCAAGCTGCACGAGGACTGGGGCTCGACACCGGCGGCCATCGACTGTTGCCTGGGCGTAGCCGAAGAAATGGATATCCAGGTGGCGATCCATACCGACACACTCAACGAATCGGGCTGTATCGAAGACACGCTGGCGGCGATCGGTGACCGTACCATCCACACCTTCCACACCGAAGGTGCCGGTGGCGGCCATGCCCCCGACATCATCCGTGCGGCCGGGCAGGCCAACGTGCTGCCGTCCTCGACCAACCCGACACTGCCGTACACCATCAACACGGTGGACGAGCACCTGGACATGCTCATGGTCTGCCACCACCTGGACCCAAGCATTGCCGAGGACGTGGCGTTTGCCGAGTCGCGCATCCGCCGTGAAACCATCGCTGCCGAGGACATCCTCCACGACATGGGCGCTTTCGCCATGACCTCGTCCGACTCCCAGGCCATGGGCCGGGTGGGCGAGGTGGTGCTGCGCACCTGGCAAGTGGCGCACCAGATGAAGCTGCGCCGTGGCCCACTGGCACCGGATACCCACTACAGCGACAACTTCCGGGTCAAGCGCTACATCGCCAAATACACCATCAACCCGGCGCTCACCCATGGCATCGGCCACGAGGTGGGCTCGGTCGAAGTGGGCAAGCTGGCAGACCTGGTGCTGTGGTCGCCGGCATTTTTCGCGGTCAAGCCCGCCTTGGTACTGAAGGGCGGCATGATCGTCACCGCGCCCATGGGCGATATCAACGGGTCCATCCCTACGCCCCAGCCGGTGCATTACCGCCCGATGTTCGGCGCGTTGGGCGCAGCCCGCCATGCCACGCGCATGACCTTCCTGCCCAAGGCCGCCATGGACCGTGGCCTGGTCGAGCAATTGAACCTGCGCAGCCTGATCGGCGTGGTGGACGGGTGCCGCCGGGTGCGCAAGCCGGACATGGTCCACAACACCCTGCAACCGCTGATCGAGGTCGACGCGCAAACCTACCAGGTGCGTGCCGATGGCGAGCTGCTGGTCTGCGAACCGGCCAGTGAACTGCCGCTGGCCCAGCGCTATTTCCTGTTCTGAAGGAGCACCGATGATTGTCTTGACCCAGCGGATTACCGAACCCGGCGCACGTGCTGTCACGGGTACCGTCACCCTCGATGTGGACAGCCGCATCAAGAGCCGCCTGCGGGTGACGCTGGACGATGGTCGCGAAGCCGGCCTGATGCTGGAGCGTGGCCACCTGCTGCGTGGCGGCGAGCTGTTGGCCGATGCCGAGGGCACCCAGCTGATCCGCGTGCTGGCAGCGCCCGAGGCGGTGTCCACCGTGCGCTGTGTCGACCCGCACCTGCTGGCGCGCGCGGCCTACCACCTGGGCAACCGCCATGTCCCGCTGCAGATCGAGCCCGGCCTGTTGCGCTTCCAGCACGACCATGTGCTGGACGAGATGCTGCGTGGCCTGGGCCTGACTGTCGAGGCCGAGCAGGCCCCGTTCGAGCCCGAAGCGGGTGCCTACCAAAGTGCGCCACACAGCCACAGCCACGCTCACGGCCACGATCACCCGTTCGTGCGCTTGCCTGCCCATTCCTGAACTGCCCTGGAGCAACCGATGAAAAAGACTTTCGCCCTGTTTCTGCTGATGCTGGCCGTGCCGGCTTTCGCCCACCCCGGGCATGACAGCAACCCCTTGCATGACGGCCTTCTGCACCCGCTGACCGGGCTCGACCACCTGCTGATGCTGCTGGGCACCGGCGTACTGGCGGCGCTGACCCGGCGTAACCTGACCTTGCCACTGGCGACCCTGGCCGCGATGTTCGGCGGGGCGGTATGTGGGCATCTGTTCGGGGACGTGCTGGGCATGGAAACGCTGATCGCTGTGTCGCTGCTGGTGGCCGCGGGTGCCGTGCTGCTGCCTGGCCGGCAACAGCTGCTGGCCTTGGCGATGCCGGTGTTCGCGCTGTTCCATGGCTGGGCGCATGGCGTCGAGGCCACGCCAAGCGCGTTCTGGCAGTTCAGCGCCGGCTTTGTCACGGTCAGCGGGCTGTTGCTGGCCGCCGGCTTTGCGGTCGGTTGCCTGCTGCGCCGCCATGCTGGCCTGCAAAAAGCTTTCGGCGGTGGCCTGCTGGCCGGCGCCGCGCTGGTACTGGCCGGCTGATGAACAGCGATCTGGCGTTGCTGCGCCTGCTGCAACTGGCCAGCCCAGGGCTGCCGGTAGGTGGCTTCACCTATTCGCAGGGCCTGGAGTGGGCCGTGGAGGCGGGCTGGGTAAGGGATGTGCACGGGTTCACTGCGTGGCAGCGTGAGCAGTTGCACGACACCCTGGTCGGCCTGGACTGGCCGGTGCTCGCCCGCTTGTACCAGGCCTGCCAGGCCGAGGATGCGCAGGCCTTCGCTCATTGGAGCCGCTTTTTGCTGGCCAACCGTGAAACCGCCGAGCTGCGCCTGGAAGAACAACAGCGCGGGGCGGCCCTGGCACGGCTACTCGACGGCTGGCAGCTGGGCCAGGCGTCGGCGTGGCGTACCAGCCTCGAGCTGACCCAGTTGGGCGGCATGGCCTGGTTGGCTGTGCACTGGGCCATCCCCTTGCGCCAATTGGCCCTGGGGCATGGCTTTGCCTGGCTGGAGGGCGCGGTCATGGCCGGTGTCAAGTTGGTGCCGTTCGGCCAGCAGGCGGCCCAGACCCTGCTGCGTGACCTGGCCACCGATTTGCCCGCAGCCATCGACCAGGCCCTGACCCTGGGCGACGACCAGCTCGGGGGTGGCCTGCCGTTGCTGGCCATTGCCTCATCGCGTCACGAAACCCAATACACCCGTTTGTTCCGTTCCTGAGGACTGCCTGCATGCATAGCTATCAACAACCCCTGCGCGTCGGTGTCGGCGGCCCGGTCGGCTCCGGCAAGACCGCACTGCTCGAAGCCCTGTGCAAAGCCATGCGCGATCACTACCAGATTGCCGTGGTCACCAACGACATCTACACCAAGGAAGACCAGCGCATCCTCACCGAAGCCGGCGCGCTGGAGCCGGAGCGCATCGTCGGGGTGGAAACCGGCGGCTGCCCGCACACGGCGATTCGCGAAGACGCCTCCATGAACCTGGCGGCGGTCGAGGCGCTGGCGCGCAAGTTCGGCAACCTCGAAGTCATTTTCGTGGAAAGCGGCGGTGACAACCTCAGCGCCACATTCAGCCCGGAGCTGGCCGACCTGACCATCTACGTGATCGACGTAGCCGAGGGCGAGAAGATTCCGCGCAAGGGTGGCCCGGGCATCACCAAGTCCGACTTCCTGGTGATCAACAAGACCGACCTGGCACCGTATGTGGGGGCTTCGCTGGAGGTGATGGAGCGCGATACCCAGCGCATGCGCCCACAGCGCCCATGGACCTTCAGCAACCTGAAGAAAGGCGAGGGGCTACAGGCAGTGATCGATTTCATTGTCGAACGCGGAATGCTGGGTGTGCGCGGTTAAACCGCCGCGCACACCGGCGTAGGCGGTGCCAAGCACCGCTGAGCTGTCGCCTGTTCAGCCAGAATGGGCGATAGGCTCGTCACCCAGTTCCTCGGCTGCCTCTTCATCGCCAGGCAGCGCGGTTATCACGCTGAAGTCGCTGACTTCCACCTGGCCGCCGCCATAACCCAGCAAGTGGAAGGAAAACGCCTTGCGATCGGTCGGGTTGTCGAAGCGGAAGTCCATCTCCAGTGGCTGATCGGTGGTGACTTGCACCTCGGCAGGCAGGCCCAGTGGTACGTCCTGTTCCAGTTGCTTGGCCTTGAGCTGGATATAGGCCACGTGCCTCGGGTCCAGCGAGCGGACCTTGATGCGTACCCGGGTACGCGAGCCCCCTGGCATTTCCAGGTACTGGGCACCGATCAGGTTGTCGGCCCAATCATCCTGAATGTGCTTGCGCAGCCTGATCGGCGCAGGGCCGCCGAACTGGTAGCGCAGGTTCAGCGGCGTCTGCAGCAGCGACTGGTCGAGCACGCCGGCCAGGGCACCGATCTGCTGCCCGAGCAGGTTATCGCCGCTGCCAAGGTAGCGGGCCTGCCCGGCGATGAAGCCCTCACTGGCGTAACGCCGGCACCGTTGTTGAAAATCGCACTCGGTAAACACCCCTTGGCCGTTGTGGTAGCGCAGCATGCCGTTGGTGTAGGCGATCATTTCGCGGCCGGTGTCGTAGTCGCGGTACAGCGAGCGACCGCCCAGGGCCATGGGGATCGGCAGCGAGAAGTAGTCGAGCAGTGAAGCGGCAAGGTCGATGTGGCCATAAGTCCCTTGCTTGAGCCGTGGCAATTGGGCCTGCTCCGGGGCCAGGGTCAGGTTGAAGCCCCAGGAGGACGCCAGGCGCACACCGTCGATGCCATGCGACTCGTCGGAGGTCAGCACCACCAGCGTGTCCTTGAGTACCCCCTGGCGTTCGAGGCTGTCGAGGAACGCCGCAACCGCGTCGTCCAGGTAGGCCACTGCCGCCTGTTTCGGCGTGTCGAACCGTTCGAGGTACTCCGCCGGCGCGGAATAGGGCTGGTGGGTACCGACGGTCAGCAACGTAAGCATCCAGGGTTTGTCCTGCTGCTGCAAATGGCCCACGTAGCTCAATGCGCCCTCGAAGAACGCGCGGTCGTCCTTGCCCCAGGGGAAGTCCAGGTAGTTCTTGTTGGCAAACCACTCCAGGCCATGTACAGCCTCGAAACCGACATGCGGCATGATGCGGTCCTTGGCCATGAAGCGCAGGCCCGCACCTTGGAGGTAATGGGTGGTGAACCCGGCCTGGCGCAACTGCGCCGGCAGGCAGGCCTGGTTACGTTCGTTCTGGGTCAGCAGCTCAACGCCCTTGGGGGTGCCGTTGGCCAGCTTGTCGTAGTCGCCACACAGCATGGCGTACAGCCCACGAATGGTCTGGTGGGTGTGCAGTACGTAGTCCGGGGTATTCATGCCGCGCTCGGCCCACCTGCTGAGCTTGGGCATGAGCTCTTCGTCGAAGGGGCTGTTCAACGCCTGACGGTTGGGCCGCAGGTAAGCGCCGGGGATGCCTTCCAGGGTGATCACCAGCAAATTACGCGCACGGCCCGGGCCGTTCAGCAGGCGTTGCCCGTGCAGGTCGGATTGCGTCAGGCCGGTGCTGGGCAGGGGGGTGAAGGGCTTGGATGTGCCCAGCCACTCATCGGCCTGGCGCTGTACCTGGCCCACCCCGGCAGACAGCAACTGATGGCCCAGGTTGTATTGCCGCCACTGGTCGGCATCGGAAGGGGCCAATTGCTGGCTGCCCCAGTGGGCGCCGAACAGCACGACCGGGATGGCCCAGGCCTTGCGCGGCAGCGCCAGGCCGCGCTGCGCACGGCCGCGCCAGGCAAGCACCAGCCAGGCCAGCAGGCCGCCACCCATCAGCCAGGGCAGCCAGGCATGGGCCAGGCCGCCGCCGGTGGAGTTTTCCATGAACTGCGGGTCGGCCAGGTAGGCCAGGTCGGCGCTGGTTGGCAAGCGGCCCACCGCGCTGACCAGTTCGGCCGAGGCGACCCACAGGGCCAACCAGGCCAGCAACACCGGCAGCGCCAGCCACCACGGGCGGCGCTGCAGCAGTAACAGCAGCAGGCTGCCGAGGGCGAGGTCTGACAGGTAGCCCAGTGGGTTGGTCCAACCCAGCATGGCGCGCGCACCCAGTGGGATCACCAACAGCAGGCCTGCCAGAGCGGCAAACCGGGCCTGTGGGTGGTCGGACAGGTTCTTCACAAAAACTTCCCTTTTGCCATTGAATCGTCATGAAACTGTGCTGAATGATAACAGGCGAGCGGGCGGGAAGGCGGGCGCTACAAGGGTGGTTACCAAAAGCCGGGCCCGTAGTCGCGGGCCTGGCTGATGGCGAGGTTCAGAAGTAGTAGGGGAATTTCAGGCTGAAGGAAAAGTCCGGGGCGTCGTCGGTCAGTCCAATGGACAAGTTGGGCACGATGGTGAGGTTGTTGCTGGCGGCGAAGGTCAGGCCGATGTTGAAGTTGGCGGCGTTGTAGTCACTGTTGGAAATCGACTGCCAGTCACCGCCATCCGGTTTGATCTTGCTCTTGCGGGCAAACTGGTCCGACACCGAGAACGACATGCTCATCTTCTCGTTGAGCGCGAACGCGATGCCCCCGCCGATTTGCCAGGAGTCGCCAAGCTTGACGTCGCCCGGCACCTTGCTGTTGACCTGCGGGCTGATGTCGCTGAACGAGTCCTGCATGTTGTAGGTGTAGGACAGGCTGCCGAACAGCACGGCCGGGTCAAAGGTCTTGACCAGCGAGATGCCTGGGGTGATCGACCACACGCCGTTGCCCGTCGGCAGGCTGTCCGGTACCGCCAGGTTGTTGTTGCCGTCCACCTCGCGCAGCTTGATGCCATAGGGGTCCTTGCCGGTCGGCGCCTTGACCCGCAGGGTGGCCACGGCATCCGGCCAGGTTTCGTCTTCGTCGAGGAACTTGTAGGCCACGCCAACGTTGATATCGCCGATTTCCGGGTCACGCGTGACGGTGGCATCGGAGGTGGCCGCGCCCGAGCCGCCGGCACCGCCGGACGAGTAGGTGGATTCGCGGTACACCACCGGCACGTTGATGTCGAACTGCCAACGTTGCGCCAGGTTGTAGCGCGCGGTCATGTCCAAGGTCCAGTTGTCGGCCTTGATGCGGTCGAGGTTGATGCTGCCCAGGAAAATCGAGTCCAGCGCCAGGAACCCGTTGAGGGTCAGTGCACGGGTGTCGTAGTGGGTATAGGTCAGGCCGGTCTCGAAGCTGAACTTGCCGCCACCGAAGAAGCCGCTGGCCTCGTCATACAGGTTGGACACGCTCTGCGCCGGCTCCGAGTCGGCAGTCAGGGCCTGGCCATAGGAACTGCCGGTGGTGCCAGGGGCGCCGGCCGCTACCGTCTGGCCACCCTTCACGCCTTCGGCAGGCGACTTGACCAGGCGTTTGGGTGGGGCCGCCGCCGGAGCTTCTTCAACCTGGCGCACGCGTTGTTCCAGCACCATCAACGCTTGCTGCTGGGCCTCATACCGGCGCTTGAGTTCGGTCAGTTCCTGCTTCAATGCCTCGACCTGCGGGTCGGCAGCGGCATACAGCAATGTGGCCGGGGCCAGGGTAGTCAGACAAACAAAAGCCTTGAGCGTAAAAGATCGGTGCATGGAGTTGCCGTCCCTTCCAACTACTTTTGATGAGACTGAGCGTAGATCAGTATCCGAAAGTGCGAAGGCCTTTGAGCTGATCGAGGCTGCCATTGAGCGAAGCCGCTGTCGGCACGCTCTCGCGCATGACCACATTGAGGGAGGTGACATTGCTGACCAGGTTGCCGTTGCCCAGCAGCGTGGTGTTCTGCATCAGGCCGCCCTGGGCCAGGCGTTGCATGCTGCTGCCCTGGTTGTTGCTGGCGTTGATGTTCAGCTGCACGCCCACGCCGCTGGCCGATACGCTCAGCGAACCGGCGCCGTTTTCTGCATTTACGGTCTGGCCTGCGGCCAGCGCCTGGCCCTGCTGTTGCACCACCGGTGCCTGGTTGGCCTTGGTGACGTTGATGTCGACGTTGTTGTATGCGCCGTTGTTATCACCGGCGGCGCGCACTACCTGGGTGACGCCCTCGCTGGTGGCCAGCCCGGCACCGCCGGTCACGCTGCCGGTCCCGGGCGCAGCGGCCGCCCCAGCCGCGCTGCCGGTGCCTTTTTCATTGATCGTCGACACGTAGAATTGTGGCTTGATTGTCGACGCTTGCACCTGCAGGCTGCTGCTGGCGCCAATCACGTCGCCTTTGGCATTTTGCCAGGTGCTGCTCATGACGATGCCGAAGCTCACGATGCGCCCCGGCATCACGTAGCGACCACGCAAAGTTGCCAGTTCCTGGTCCTTCAATTCGATGGGTTTGAACGTTTCTGCATGAACCGGCAGGCTGGCAGCCAGGCAGGCCAATGCCAGCAGGAAGGGGTTGTTCATGGCGGGCTCCCGGGAGCGTCATGCTCCTTATCATTGGACGTATCGTTAGAAGAAGTCGCTTTTGATGAAGCCAAAGTCCAGCAGCTCTGCGTCCTGCACCGGGGTGAAGTTGTTCACTCGACCCTTGGCGGTCAGCGGCAGAGGCGGGTCGAGCAAGACATTGTTCTTGTCATAACCCTGGCCGATCACGGCGAAGATGATGCCGTTCCAGCCCTTGAGGAAGTCGTCTACCTTGTAGCGCCTGTGGCCCAGCACTGGGTCACCGACATACACCCAGCCCTTGTCGACTTTCTGCATGACCACGAAGTGCTTGTAGCCACGCACATCCATCAACACCACCACCGGAATGCGCACGCTGTGCAGGGTATCGGGCGCTACACGGTAGCCGCGGGCACGCATGCCCAGGCTTTCCACGTAGCGCTTCATGTCGAGCATCGAAAAGCCCTGGGTGCGCACCAGGTCCTGGTCGGCGTGGGCCAGCATGCCTTCGATGATCTGGTGTTCGTCCACATCCAGCCAGTAGGCCTGGCGCAGGATGGTCGCCAAGGCAGCAGCACCGCAGCTGAAGTCGGTTTTCTGTTGCACCAGGTCGGCGAACTTGCGCTCGCGCACGCTTTGCAGGGGTTTGAACACCACGGCGCCGCCCGGCAATACCGCCAGCGGCATTTGTGCAGCTTCGCTCACGCTGGCCAGGCACAGCAAAAACGCCAAGGCGATAATGCGCATGATCGGATGCCTTCTTGTTCTGTTGAAGAAAGGCCCCCCGAAGGGGGCCTTGGTTGCAGCGTTAGAACGAGGTGTTGGAGATGGCCAGCGAGTTGCTCTGCTGGTTGCCTACACCGGCGGCCACGTTCACGCCCAGGTTGCCGCTGCCACCGTTGACCGAACCGCTAAGGGTTGCAGTGTTGGTAACAGGGTTGGCCCAGCCGGTCGGGGTCAGCACTTGGAAGGACACGGTATTGCTCAAGTCGTAAGCACTGCTTTCGCTGTAGCTCTTGGCGACGTCGTTGGAGGACTGATGCGATTGCTCGCCAGACTTGGAGAAGTCAGAGGCGGAAGCATTTTCGTACGAGGACTCATGAGACTTGGTGTACGAAGAATCGCGCGACTTGTCGTAGGAGGACTGGTGCGACTTGTCGTAGTTCGAGTCGAATGCCTTCTCGAAGGACGAGTCATAGGCACTTTCGTGCGACTTGTCGATCGAGGCGTTCAGCGAGGCGTTCAGCGAACCATCGAAGCTGCTGGTGCGCGAGCGTTCGCGGCGGCCGTCGTCGGTGGTGACCGTGCGGGTCGCGTCGGCTGCTGCAGCCAGGCTGGCGTTCAGGCTGGCACTGCTGGACGAGCTGTTGGAACCGCTGGCCGAACCGTTCATGCCCCAGCTGTTGGAACCGCTGGCGCTGGCACTGTTGGAGCCACTGGCGTTGGCGCTGCTCGAACCACTGGAGTTCCAGCCGCTGGAGCCGCTGTTGCTGGCGCTTTGCGAGCCGGCCACGCTGAAGCTCGACGACGCGCTGCGGTCGTCGCTCGAGTTGAAGGTGCCATCACGCGAGCTCGAGCCGCTGGCCGAAGTGGTGAAGGTCAGCGTGTCTACCCGGTAGGTGCGGTCGGCGCTGTTGTTCACCGTCAGGCCTGGGCCGGACTGGTTGGCGGAGGCGGTCGCCGTGGCGTTGCCCAATGGGGCGCCGGTGTTGGCGATGGCCATGGTGTTTTTCTGCTGGTTGAGGTCGCCACCGGCCACGTTGATGCCGATGTTGCCTTCAGCCCCGCTGGCCGAGCCGCTCATCAGCGCCGACGATTGCGTCGAGTAGTTGTCTACCCGGTTGCTGCGGCTGGTTTGCACCACGTCGGCCGTGGCGTTGGCCATGCCGAACACGAAGCTGTTGTCCAGGCTCGATTCGGAGCCGGCGTTGGCGATGGCTGCAGCGTTGTCCTGCTGGTTGCCGTTACCGGCCGCGACGTTGATGCCGACGTTGCCGCTGGAGCCGGTGCCCGAGTCGCTCATCTCGGCTTCGTTGATGGTGCCTTGGTTGGTGATGCGGTTGTTGGTACTGGTTTGAGTGTCCCAGGCATTGGCGGTTGCATACACCGGGATCTTGGTGGCAGGAGGCGTGTGCTGGCCATTATTGTTGCCATTATGGTAGTCACCGCGCCGGTCGTTTTGCCCAGCTTGTACAGCAACAGCCATGACCGCAGCAATTGCGAAAACCAGAGGCTTGATTGCCATCGAGGGTTTCATGGTGATTCTCCGTACTCTAGTAGGTTAAGTGTCGTTCTTAACTGAAAGGGTCAGTCCGCGACCCGGATGCTCAAGGTGTTGGCCATGCGGTTTCCCACCCCGGCACTCTGGTTCAACTGGATCACCCCACGGCTACCGGTGAAGGCCTGGTCACTGGTGGTGACCTGGCGATAGCCGGCTGGGATATCCGTTGCTCCGGAGTTGTTGAGCAGCGTCACGTTCTGTTGCATGAGGACGCTGTCGTCGATGCTTTGCGGTTGTGCGCCAATGCTGATGCGCATGGCATTGGCTTGCTGGGTGTTGGCGCCTGCGCTCTGATTCACCCCCAGGGCGCCGCTGCCATTACTGAAAGCGTTGCCCTGAATGGTCGCGCGGGCGTCCATCCTCGGGTCGGCGGGGGTGTTGAGCTGTTGGCGGATCTGGGTACTGGCGTTGGCCTCGGGGCCAACGGCGATGGCGCGGGCATTGGCCTGCTGCTGCTGGTCCCCGGCGGCCTGATTGACGCTGAGGTTGCCTTGGTAGCGGCTGCCGGAACTGTCGATGTCAGCGTTGTTGATGACCGGAACGGGGGACTGGGCAAAGGCGGGCGCACTGCACACCGCAGCCAGCATCAGCAGCATGTACTTCATCTCACTTGCCCCCGCCGGTCAGGATTTGCAGCGGCGCCAGGCCACGTTGCACGCTGGAGTTGACCATGTTGGCGATGCCGTTACCGGAACCACCGGTACCGCGGCCGCCGGCCAGGTTGGGCAACTGGTTCTGGTTGCCGAGGTTGCCGCCCAGGTTGTTGGTCTGCTGGGTGATCATGTTGCTGATGCCAGCGCCGCTGCTGATGGCGGCGAAGTCGCCGTCGCTCAGCTCGTTGGTCTGCTTGAGCACATAGGCAGAGGGGTTGGCGTTGACCGTGGTCGGATTGGGATCGGGCCGCAGGGGGGGCACGGTTGCGTTGCGCACCTGCACGTCGCGGGTGATGGTGATAATCCCCTTGTCGGCCTGCGCCGTCAGGCTCAGTGACCCCAGTACGCAGCCCATCAGCAAGGCGTGATAAAGGTGGTTGGCTGTTTTCCTCACGACGGCACTTCCTTCTTTGAGCGCTGGGCCTGATCAGCGATGCGAAGGACAGAGCAGAAGGTGTGCCGCTTTTTGAATTGGTATGAAAATCAGGCGCTTGGCGATGACAGCTAAGACGCAGGTGGGGTGTGGTGTGTCAGCCGTGAAACAGTTGCACACCGGCATGGCCGGGCGGGCCTGCTGTGGCGTCGCCGGAAGGGGGATTTCGCAGCGGTGTTTCACCCGCTTGACACTCACCCTGCTAGTGGGAGCAGCCGCCTGGTTTCGGGGGTTGTACCGCAGGGGGCTGTGTCAGTGGCTTAACACTCGGCAGGGCAGGCTGGCTTATCGCTATCAAGGAGCCTAGCCACCGCTTCCAGGGCCAACAACTGACGCTGTGGCCAACTCCCTTCAATTATCTGGTGGGGCTGGCCATGCTGCTGCAACCAGGCCCGGCTGTCTTCGAAAAAGCGTTGCCGATCGCGCACGTCCGGCTGGCTGCGCTGGCCGTCGGCGACCCATTCCACGCCCTGTGGGCTTAGCAAAAGATGCAGGTCGTAATGCCGGGCGAGCAGGGCCTGTTCCAGCCAGGCCGGGCAGTCGCCGAACAGGGCATGGCTCCAGAGCATGTTGCTGAGCAGGTGGGTGTCGAGGATCAGCAAGGGGGGCGCCTGCTCGCGGGCCTGGTCTTCCCATGCCAGCTGGCCACGGGCAATGCTGGGGATATCGGCGTAGCAGGTATCGCGGCGCTCCTGCTCGATGAAGTGACGCACGTATTCGGCCACCACCAAACCGCCAAAATGCGCCTGGATCACCCCGCTGAGCCAGCTTTTGCCGCTGGACTCGGGGCCGCACAGCACCAGTACTTTCGTGCTCATGGCTGCACCAATGCCGGGTCTCGCCGCCATTCCAGCCAGCCGCGTACGGCTATGAGGGTCAAAACGGCGAACAAGCCTGCTGTGAAATACAGCTGCTGGTGCAGGTACAGGCCGACATAGAGGGTGTCGACCACCACCCAGAGGGCCCAGCATTGCAGGCGCTTTTGCGCCATCCACAGTTGTGCCACCAGGCTGAAGCCGGTCAGGGTCGCGTCCAGCCACGGCATGGCGGCGTCGGTCCAGTGGGCCATGGCCGCGCCCAGGGCGGCACTCAGCAGCACCCCGACGGCCAGGCCGGCAAATAGCGCCGGGCCTTGCAAGCGCGAGACCTGGCGGGCGTCTTCAGCGCGGTCGGGGCGTTGCCATTGCCACCAGCCGTACAGTTGCAGGAGGGCGTAGGCCAGTTGCAGCAACATGCCCGAATACAGCTTCACCCCATAGAACAGCCAGCCATAGATCAGCACCATGACCAGGCCGATCGGCCAGCACCAGGCGTTCTGCTTGACCGTGAGCCAGACAGCGATGACGCCGAGGACGGCGGCGATGAGTTCAAGGCCGGACATCGGCGATCCTTGGAGGCTGCGGGGAAGGGGCGCGATTGTAGCTGTTCGGCGGGCGAAGGTGTAGCCGCGCCCGCCGGCAGCCCGTACTACACGCGGAACTGGCGCAGTAAATGCTCCAGTTCTTCGCTCAACTGGCCCAAGGCCACCCCCGCATCGCTGGACTGGCGCGCCGCATCGGCGGTTTGCTGGGACAGCCCGGCAGTGTCCAGTACGTTGCGGTTGATCTCTTCGACCACATGCGCCTGCTGCAGGGTGGCACTGGCAATGGACGCATTCAAGGCGGTGAGGTTGTTCAGCGCCTGGTTGATGGCGTCCAGGCTGGCGCCGGCCTCGCGGGCCTGTTCGACGGTCTGGCGCGAGGCCTCGCTGCTGGTGTCGATTGCCCGCACAGCGGCGTCCGACTGGCTTTGCAGGTGCTCGATCATGGTATGGATCTCGGCCGTGGACTGCGCGGTGCGCTGTGCCAGCAGGCGCACCTCGTCGGCGACCACGGCAAAGCCGCGGCCTTGCTCCCCGGCCCGGGCCGCCTCGATGGCGGCGTTCAGCGCCAGCAGGTTGGTTTGCTCGGCAATCGAACGGATCACGTCGAGCACGCCGCCGATGCGCGTGCTGTGCCCGGCCAGGTCGCGGATCACTTGCACAGCCTGGTCGATGGTCAGGGACAGCCGGTCGATCTGCGCCAGGCTGCCGTGGATGGCTTGCTGGCCCTGTGTGACCTGCAGTTGGGCGCTGTGCATTTCCCCGGCAGCCTGTTCGGCCGTCTTGGCCACGTCCTGCACGGCGTAGGTCACTTCGTTCACGGCGGTAGCCACCTGGTCCATCTGCAGCGACTGCTGGGCACTGCGCTGCTCGGCGGCCCCGGCATTGTCACCCACGTGCCCGGCCGACTGGGCCAGCGCATGGGCGGCCCCTTGCAATTGGCCGACCACGCCCTGCAGCTTGCCATTGAAGCGGTTGAAGTGTTCACCAAGGCGGGTGATTTCGTCGCGACCATGGGTGTCCAGGCGCCGGGTCAGGTCACTTTCACCACTGGCGATGTTGCCCATGGCCTGCACCGCTTCCTGAAGGGGGCGGGCAATGCTGCGGGCGATCAGCATCACCACCAGCGCCATCAGCAAGGCAATGCCCAGGCCTACCAGCGAGGCATCGCGCAACTGGCGGGCGAATTCGGCCTGCACGTCATCGACGTACACGCCCGACCCGATGATCCAGCCCCATGGCTTGAACAGCTGTATGTAGGAGGTCTTGGCCACCGGCTCGCTCGCCCCGGGCTTGGGCCAGCGGTAGTTGACCGGGCCCGCGTCGTGCTGGCGCGCCAGGGCGACCATCTCATTGAACACGGCAAAGCCGTCGGGGTCGCGGATGGCTGACAGGTCCTGGCCGTCGAGCTTGGGGTTGGTCGGATGCATGATCATCTTCGGCCCCAAGTCGTTGATCCAGAAATAATCGTCGTGGTCGTAGCGCAGCCCCCGGACAACTTGCAGCGCTTGCTGCTGGGCGGCTTCACGGCTGAGCGTGCCGGCTGCTTCCAGCCCTTGGTAATAGGCCAGTACCCCTGCAGCGGTTTCCACCACATGGCGGGTCTTTTCGGCCTTGGCCTGGTACAGGTCGCCGTGGATCTGGCGCAGCATCAGCAGCCCCAGCACCACCAGCATGGCCACCGCCACCACCAGGATCAGCCACAGGCGTTGGCTGATCGACATTGATCTCAAAGTGTTCATCCAGCCGCTCCCCCATTGTTCTTTTTATTCAGCTGCATCCAAGCACGGTTTGCAGCCACGCCCCACTCGACTAATGGCTAAGTGCTATCTTTGTCACAGTCTGCAGAAGGTTGCGTAACGGATTTGCAAAGGTGCTCTGACAGGATTTCGGCCGCGCAAGATGAAACCTTTAGCCGCCGTGAACTTTTCCACTGGCGCTGGTCCCAACAGTCGCTGTAAAAAGCCGGTCCGCGTGCGGCAATCGTCAATAGATCAAGAACAAGGAGCCTGCTGCGAGCAGCGCTCCACCGGGGGAATGATGGATTTTTGGACTGCCTTCCAGGCAATCATCTTGGGCGTAGTAGAGGGGCTGACGGAGTTCCTGCCGATTTCCAGTACCGGCCACCAGATCATCGTCGCCGACGTGATCGGTTTTGGCGGTGAACGGGCCATGGCTTTCAACATCATCATCCAGCTGGCTGCGATCCTGGCCGTGATGTGGGAGTTTCGCAGCAGGATCTGCGAAGTGGTTTTCGGCTTGCGCAGCCAACCCAAGGCACGGCGCTTTACCGGTAACCTGTTTTTGGCATTCCTGCCTGCGGTTGTACTGGGCGTACTGTTCGCCGACCTGATCCACGAGTACCTGTTCAACCCGGTCACCGTGGCGGCAGCGCTGGTGGTGGGTGGGGTGATCATGTTGTGGGCCGAGCGGCGCACGCATCGGGTAGAAGTTGACCATGTCGACGACATGCGTTGGAGCCATGCGCTGAAAATAGGCTTCGTGCAGTGCCTGGCGATGATCCCCGGCACATCGCGTTCGGGCTCGACCATCATCGGCGGGCTGCTGTTCGGTCTGTCGCGCAAAGCGGCCACCGAGTTCTCGTTCTTTCTCGCCATGCCGACCATGGTCGGCGCGGCCGTGTATTCGGGCTACAAGTACCGCCACCTGTTCCAACCGGATGACTTGCCGGTGTTCGCCATCGGTTTCGTCACGTCGTTCATTTTCGCCATGATCGCCGTGCGTGCGCTGCTCAAGTTCATTGCCAACCACAGCTATGCCGCGTTTGCCTGGTATCGCATCGTGTTCGGCCTGTTCATCCTGGCTACCTGGCAGTTCGGCTGGGTCAACTGGACCTCGGTTCATGGCTGAGCTGCGGCGTGCCGCGCCGCTGGACGGGGTACGCAACCTGCGCCTGAAACTGCTGGTGCTGGCCGTGTTGTGCGTGCTGCCAGGGCTGGGCGCGGCTCGCATGGCCTGGCTCGACCAGGCCTGGTGGCCATTGGCGCTGTACCCGGCGATGAGCCTGGTCAGCGTCATGCTGTACTGGCAGGACAAACACCAGGCACGTCAGCAGGCCTGGCGCACGCCCGAGAAAGTGCTGCATGCCAGCGAGCTGCTGGGTGGCTGGCCGGGTGCGTTGCTGGCGCAGCAGCTGTTCCGGCATAAGACGCGCAAGTTTTCGTACCAACTGCTGTTCTGGGCGATTGTGCTGTTGCACCAGGTGTTCTGGGCCGACTGGCTGTTTTTCGGTGGGCGCTTTCTGCCTTTAGGGTGAAGTGCGGTACCGAAGCGGGGGGGCAGGCGGTATTACAGCAGCAAACCCACCTGTAACCGCTTCGGTAACCGTCGCACCACCAGCTGGTGCGAACGCTGTAGCAAGTCACGCAATTCGTCCCGGCCCATGGGGTAGGGCGGCGCCATGCTGATCCAGCGTGCCCGTGCCAGGTAAGGCGCAGGTCGCACTCCAGGGCGGTCGCAATAGCCGAGAAACAAATCGTCGGCCACCTTGAACGACAGCCCTGCGCCGGCCAGGTCGAGTACCGCGAACATCTTGTTGCCGGCCACCGAGAACACCCGGATACCGCCCCACTTGTAGTCTTCCTGGGCACCCGGCAGCTCCAGGCAGAATGCCGCTACTTCGGCTTCGCTCATGTTCGCGTTCATACGTATCGCTCCCCACACGCCTCGAACGAAGCTGCCAGGTGGTCGATCCATACCCGTACAGCCGGCAACAGGCCGCGCCGGTGCGGGTACACCGCCTGCAGGTAGCCACCTGGCAGCGACCACTCAGGCAGCAGGCGTACCAGCTCGCCGCGTTCCAGCTCCGCCTCGCAAAACATGCTGGGTAATGCAGTAAAGCCCAGGCCAGCCCGTACAGCGGCATTACGTACTACGAAATCGTCGATCGCCAGGCGCGGCTCCAGGGCCAGCTCCTGTTGCTTGCCGTTGGGGCCCAGCAGGCGAAAGTGCACCAGCCGGTCTGCCTCGGCGGCGCCCAGTACCGGCAACGTCGCCAGTTCGGCAGGGTCGCGGATGTGGTCGGCGAAGCCTGGGGCGGCAACCAGCTGCATTTGCGCCTGGCGCAGGCGGCGGGTGACCAAGGCCGGGTCTTCATCGCCCAGGTCGCGCACGCGCAGGGCAACGTCGATACCTTCGGAAATCAGGTCCACCCGGCGGTTGAGCAGTACCATGTCCAACTGCACCAGCGGGTACTGCTCGAGAAAGCGGCTGATCACCTGCGGCAGAAACGCGTGGGCCAGCGCCACGGGGCAGGACACACGCAAGCGCCCGCGCGGTTCGCTGCTCATGCTGGCCACCGTTTCATCGGCGGCTTCGGCCTCCAGCAGCATGGCTTGGCAGTGATGCAGGTAGCGCTCGCCCACTGCGGTGAGTTTCAACTGCCGGGTAGTGCGCTGCAGCAGGCGGGTGCCCAGGCGCTCTTCGAGCTCGGCGATGCGCCGGGACAAGCGTGACTTGGGAATGCCCAGCTGGCGCCCCGCTGCAGCAAAACCGCCGGCTTCCACTACGCGGGCGAAATAGAAAAGGTCATTGAGGTCTTGCATGAACAGGTCTCATTGTTCCACTCATGAGACAAACTAACGCATTTTCTGCGGCTTATCAGTCATTAATCACTCCGGTAGGATTCTGCCCATCGTGATCGCCAAGAGATGCGGTCTTCATTCACAGGAGAGTCCCATGAAACTGTTGCACATCGATTCGAGCATCCTGGGTGACAATTCCGCATCCCGCCAGTTGAGCCGCGAGGTGGTCGAAGCCTGGAAAGCCGCAGACCCGAGCGTTGAAGTGGTGTACCGCGACCTGGCTGCCGATGCCATTGCACACTTCTCTGCTGCCACGCTGGTAGCCGCTGGCACCCCGCAAGACGTACGCGACGCCGCCCAGGCATTCGAGGCCAAGCTCAGCGCCGAGACCTTGGAAGAATTCCTGGCCGCCGACGCCGTGGTGATAGGCGCGCCGATGTACAACTTCAGCGTGCCGACCCAGCTCAAGGCCTGGATCGACCGCGTGGCCGTGGCCGGCAAGACCTTCCGCTACACCGAGGCGGGCCCCGAGGGGCTTTGCGGTAACAAGAAGGTAGTGCTGGTTTCCACCGCGGGTGGCCTGCACGCTGGCCAGCCAACGGGTGCTGGGCATGAAGACTTCCTCAAGGTGTTCCTGGGCTTCATTGGTGTCACCGACCTGGAAATCGTGCGCGCTCACGGCTTGGCCTACGGCCCGGAGCAGCGTACGCAGGCGCTTGACGCCGCACAGGCGCAGATCGCCAATGAGCTGTTTGCAGCGGCCTGATGCACAGCGATAAGGCTTGCAAGGCTCAGGTGCCGGCAAGTCCGCGCTGCTGATCGTGCCCTGCTCAAGGGCACTGGAAACCCGCGAATACGCAGTGTTCGCGGGTTTTCTGCGTTATGCATCAACGTTACAGGTTGACGCAACAGTCGGACTGTTGCGCCAGCCTAGGCCACAACTGTGCTGGTCCTCTTCAGAGTTATAGCCTTATGCTGTAACGAAATATGTCTAGAACGCCTGAAGAAGGAAGCTGCCGTGCCGCTCAAGGACCTGCTCATCGCCCTGGTGGTGATTGTTGCCTGGGGAGTCAACTTTGTAGTCATCAAGGTTGGCCTCGACGGCTTGCCGCCGATGCTGTTGGGGGCACTGCGCTTTTTGCTGGTGGCGTTTCCCGCGGTGTTGCTGGTCAGGCGCCCCAAATTGCCCTGGCGCTGGCTCATCGCCTACGGCGCAACTATTTCTCTGGGCCAGTTCGCCTTTCTCTTCCAGGCCATGTACAGCGGCATGCCACCAGGGCTGGCTTCGCTGATTCTGCAATCGCAGGCATTCTTCACGCTCGGCTTCGCGGCGTTGTTCCTCGGTGAACGGCTGCGCCTGGCCAGTGTGCTGGGGCTACTGGTGGCGGCCAGTGGCCTGGCCCTGATCGGCAGCGAAGACGGTGGCCACGTGCCGATGGTGGCGCTGCTGCTGACATTGTGTGGCGGGGCCATGTGGGGGCTGGGCAACATCATTACCCGGCGCTTTGGCTCGGTTGACCTGGTGGCGCTGGTGATCTGGGGTGGGTTGATCCCGCCGTTGCCGTTCCTGGCGTTGTCCTGGTGGCTGGAAGGCCCAGAGCGTATTGGCCATGCGCTTGCCAACATCAGCCTCAGCTCGGTGCTGGCGCTGGCATACCTGGCTTTTGTCGCCACCATGATCGGCTACAGCCTGTGGAGCAAGCTGTTGTCGCGCCACCCGGCCGGTAAGGTCGCGCCTTTTTCGCTGCTGGTGCCGGTGATCGGCTTGAGTTCGTCGGCATTGCTGCTGGGCGAACGGCTGACCGCAGTTCAGGGCTGGGGCGCCGTGTTGGTGATGGCCGGGCTGCTGGTGAACGTATTCGGCGCGCGGATCGGCCAGCGCTTGCGTGCGGCCAGCGCCTGACAGGAGGGTAGTGGGGGGCGTGGTGACGGCTGAAGCGTTGACCGGGTGGTAAGGCCCCATTGCCGGTTGCTCAGGTGCGGCTCTGTTAGACTCGGCCTCATTGTTCGAGACCAGGCCAACGGAGCGTTTGCATGATCATTTCCACTACCAGTCAACTTGAAGGCCGCCCGATTGCCGAATACCTCGGCGTGGTCAGCGCCGAATCGGTCCAGGGCATCAATTTCGTCCGCGATTTCTTTACCCGTGTTCGCGACGTGCTGGGTGGTCGCTCGCAGACCCTGGAAAGCGCACTGCGCGAGGCCCGCGAGCAGGCCACCGAAGAGCTGAAGGCGCGCGCCCAGCAGTTGCGAGCCGACGCGGTAGTCGGTGTGGATTACGAGATCAGCATGCCTTCGGTACAAGGCGGCATGGTCGTCGTGTTTGTCACCGGCACCGCAGTACGTCTGCGCTGAAGGCCGGTTTGCCACTGGTCGGCTGCCTGGGGTTTGCCCGACTGGTCTGTAAATGACCGGCTAGTCTCACATTTACAGGCCGCGTCACTTGGCAACTTTTCTGGTTGCCGGCGCGTTGCCGCTGAAGGGAGACAGGGCATGAGCGAATCTTTTTTCGAAGACCTTAACGATGCGTTTCCGATCAACAGCCAGGTGCGTTGCGGCCAGGCGGCATTCCGGCTGGGGTTCGCCCACATGACCCTGGATGATTCCGAGCAGCTGCAGCCTGCCCATCTGCAGCGCAGCAAAAAGGGCCGCTTCATGCCGCGGGTGCCGCTGAAGAAGTAACCCCGCGCTGCCCGACGGCGGACTTTTTATGGCCATTCGTTGACCCGCCTCATGAAATGATTGGGTAACACTCGCCGGATCGCCAAGCCTGTGCTTTGCTGACGCCACATTCGAGCAACGGAGGACTGGATGCTCATGCGCGTCAGGGAAGAGACTTATTGGCACTGGGCGGACGCCCAACTACACAGCCGCAGCCACGACGAAGCGCTCAGCGATGGCACCACATTGGATGTGCAGGTGCGCTTGTCGCGCCTGGGCGCAACGCAATTGTTCCTGGGGTTGTATGCCGGGGATGGGCGGGCGCTGGTGGAGGAGTACTACCCCGCGCGGCCGGGCGAGACCATGACCCGTGCCATGGTTTGGGGTGTCGACCGCGCCAGGGCCATGGCGACAGGGGCATTGCCGTTGCCGCCCGCCCGCCGCCAGCGGCGCCAGGCATGAAAAAGCCCGGCCTGTTCAGGCCGGGCTTTGCTAACGGTGGCAACCTCAATTGAGCGGTTCGATCACCTTGACTGCCTGCTGCTCACGGGCAGCGGGCCATTCCTGTTGCAGGGTCTGCAGCACACGGCCAACGAACTCGGTGTCGGCGGCGGCCTTCTTGCCAACGTAGCCTTGGCCACGACGGTAGACCTTGAAGCGGGCACGCATGCTGGGCAGGTGCTCTTCAAATTCAGCTTCGACGGTATTCGGTGGCAGGCGATCGAGGCGCACTTCACCGGTTTGGCTGACCCACAGCAGGTGGTCGTCGAGGCTGTCTTTGCGGCCGGCGAACAGCTGGGCCAATTGGTCGATGGTCGGATTGTTGTTCAAGTTCATCATAAAGCCCCCATTACCCATTCGTAGGTGATTTTCACAGTTGGCGCTACCACGGTGTAGCGCACTACCAACGCTGCTACAGCAGCATCGCAACAGGGGCTTTCTCACGCTGCCTTTTGGACAGTTTCCCGCTCCACGAACGGCCCGCGTTACCGCGCAGACCGTCTGGAATACCCTTGCCACCGCCCCCGATCAGGGGGACGGCTTCATCATGCACAAGGGCGATGAACGGCGTCAACCATTTTGTAGTGAATATTTTTTTTCACTACATAGTGTCGATTTGTTCGACAATCCGCGGCCTTTCTACAGGCCGGAAAGGATCGCAAAGGCGGCACGGACCCGGGCCTCATTGGGGTAATTGCGGTTGGCCAGCAACACCACCGCCAGCTGTTCGGCGGGCACGAACGCAGCGTAGGCACCAAAGCCATTGGTGGAGCCGGTCTTGTTGTACCAGGCCGCAGGCAGCGCCGGCTGGGCTGGCTGCAAGCGCGTGACTGGCTGTGGTTCACGGATCAGCCTTGGGCTGTTGCCATCGACCAGCGTGTCCAGTGCGACCGGGTAGGGGTAGCGCTCCCAACCCAGGCCCTGGGTCATGGCGCCGACCTGAAAGTAGCCTTGGCGGGTAATGCTCAAGGCTTGCTGCAGCGCCGGTGGCAGGCCCTGCGGTTGCAGGTGCAGGCGCACGTAGCGCAGCAGGTCGCGGGCGCTGGTCTTGATCCCGTAGGCTTCGTCGGCATAGGGGCCGGGGCCGACGCGTACCGGCTTGTCGGCGGCATCGTAACCTTGTGCGTACAGGCCCTGGGTGCTGGCGGGCACCTGCAGATAGGTGGCGCGCAGGCCCATCGGTGCCAACAGCCCTTCGCGCATCAGTGTCGAAAACGATTGCTGTTGTGCGCGGGCGGCCAGGTCGCCGAACAGGCCCAGGCTAGGGTTGGAGTAGCAGCGCTGGGTGCCGGGTTTGGCGCGTGGTTGCCAGTGCCGGAAGAAATCGACGACCTGCTGCGGCGTCTGGACGTCATCCGGGAACTGCAGTGGTAGGCAGTCCGCGCTGTAGGCACCGAGGTCGCGAACGGACGCCTCGCCAATAGGGGCGCCTGCCAACGCCGGGTGGTAACGCTTGGCCGGCGCCGACAGGTCCAGCTTGCCCTGCGCGCTGGCCAGCGCGGCCAAGGTGGCGGTATAGGTCTTGCTCAACGAGCCGATTTCGAACAGCGTGTCGCGGCTTACCGGCACGTTGTCGGCCTTGCTGGCCACGCCGTAACTGAAATAGTGCGCATGGCCGTGGGCATAAATGGCCACGGCCATGCCGCTGATGCCTTGCTCCTGCATCAGCGGGCGGACGACCTGGTCGACCTTGGCCTGCAGCGGGTCGTGAGCCTGGGCGGTGGTATGGCCCAAGGCAAGCGTGATGGTGGTGGCAATCAAAGCCTTGCGCAAGCGCGGCATGAGCGGTTCCTTGTGTGCTTGGTGTCCGTTGAGCGATACCCCAGGGGGTTCCGGCGTTAGCGCTAAAAAGCCGGAAACCTTATCGTCTGCCCTTGCACAATGACAAGACGGGAGCCGTGATGAAGTATTTGCGCATGCTGTTCGACAATTTCACCCTGGCCTTGCTCGGGGTGGTCTGCATTGCCACCGTATTGCCTTGTTCGGGCGACGGCGCGGTGTACTTCGGCTGGCTGACCAACCTTGCCATCGGCCTGCTGTTCTTCCTGCACGGTGCCAAGCTGTCGCGTGAGGCGATCATCGCAGGCGCCGGGCATTGGCGCCTGCACCTGCTGGTGTTCTCCTGCACGTTCGTGCTGTTCCCGCTGCTGGGGTTGGCGTTCAAGCCGCTGTTCGTGCCACTTGTAGGCACTGAGCTGTACCTGGGTGTGCTGTACCTGTGCGCCTTGCCCGCAACCGTGCAGTCGGCCATTGCCTTCACTTCGCTGGCCCGCGGCAACGTGCCGGCGGCCATCTGCAGTGCGGCGGCGTCCAGCCTGCTGGGTATCTTCCTCACCCCATTGCTGGTGGTGATGTTGCTGGGCGCCAGTGGCGATACTGGCTCCGGCCTGGATGCGGTACTCAAGATCACCTTGCAACTGCTGGTGCCATTCGTGGCCGGGCAGATCGCGCGGCGCTGGATTGGCGCCTGGGTCAAGCGCAATGCCCGCTGGCTCAAGGTGGTCGACCAGGGGTCGATTCTGCTGGTGGTGTATACCGCCTTCAGCGAGGCAGTGGTGACCGGCCTGTGGCACACGGTTTCGTCGCAGCACCTGGCCGGGTTGTTCGCGGTATGCGGCATTCTGCTGGCGGTGGTGTTGTTCGCTACCCGCCTGTTGGGCAAGGCGCTGGGCTTCGACCTCGAGGACCGTATCACCATCCTGTTCGCCGGCTCGAAGAAAAGCCTGGCCACCGGTGTACCCATGGCGCAGGTGCTGTTCGTGGGCAGTGGCATTGGCGCGATGATCCTGCCGCTGATGCTGTTCCACCAGATCCAGTTGATGGTGTGCGCGGTGCTGGCGCAGCGTTATGCCAGCCGTGAGCAAGGTTTGCCAGAGGCTCTGGCAGGCGCTGAACGTGCTGCGGCGGGCACTCGCCAACCCCCAGCCAACCCGTGATCAGTCGCCGTCCAGCGCGCGTTCGACAAACGCGCGGCTGGCGCCAAGCACCTGGCCTTGCACGCTTTCGCTGACCAGCATGCGGCCAACCAGCAGCGCGCCCACGCACTGACTGATCAATACCCAGGCCAACTGCTCATCCTCCAGGGTGGCGCTCCAGGCCTGGTGCAGCTGCAGTAACCAGTGCTCGGCCACTTCCCGCACAGGGGCGTCAGCGCGGGCTATCTCCACCCCTAGCGGCGGCAACGGGCAACCCTGCTCGGCGTTGTGCAGGTGTGCCAGGCTAAGGTATTGCTGCAGGCAGCGGGCCAGCCGCTCGCGGCTGGCACCTTGGTTGGCCAGCCGGGCGAGTGGGCTGTTGCAGAGTTCCTGCCGGACTACCTCGGTGAACAGGTCATCCTTGGACGGAAAGTGGTTGTAGAACGCCCCCCCGGTCAGGCCAATGGCTTTCATCAAGCCGGCAACGCCCGTGCTGGCAAAGCCCCCGCGCTTGGCCAGTGCGCCGCTGCTGGCGAGCAAGCGCTCACGGGTTTGCTGCTTGTGTTCGTTCGAGTAGCGCATGGGCGTGCCTCTGCAAGACGGCTTGACGAAAGCCGGCATCGTAGCATAGCGTTCGTTTACTAAACGATCATTCATCAATGGGTGCAGGCATGTCAGAACAACAAAAAGTCGTGCTGGTGATTGGTGCGGGGGATGCCACCGGCGGCGAGATTGCCAAGCGTTTTGCCCGCGAGGGCTATATCGCCTGTGTCACCCGGCGCCAGGCTGACAAGCTGCAGCCGTTGCTGGAAGAAATACGTGCTGCCGGTGGCCAGGCCTACGGGTTCGGCTCTGATGCGCGCAAGGAAGACGACGTGGCGGAACTGGTCGAAACCATCGAGCGCGATATCGGCCCGATCGAAGCCTTTGTGTTCAACATTGGCGCCAATGTGCCATGCAGCATTCTGGACGAAACCCCACGCAAGTATTTCAAGATCTGGGAAATGGCTTGCTTCGCCGGCTTTCTGACTGCCCAGGCGGTAGCGCGGCGTATGGTCCGGCGCGAGCGCGGCACGCTGCTGTTCACTGGCGCCACCGCCGCAACTCGTGGCGCGGCCGGTTTTGCCGCCTTCGCCGGCGCCAAGCATGGGTTGCGCGCATTGGCCCAGAGCATGGCCCGCGAGTTGGGGCCGCGCAATATTCATGTCGCCCATGTGGTGGTGGACGGGGCCATCGACACTGCCTTCATTCGCGACAGCTTCCCCGAGCGCTACGCCCTCAAGGGTGAGGGTGGCATCCTGAACCCTGCACACATCGCCGACAGCTATTGGTTCCTGCACGCCCAGCCCCGCGACGCCTGGACCTTCGAGCTGGACCTGCGGCCCTGGATGGAAGGCTGGTAAACCCTTTTCCCTGCAAGGACATGACCATGCACAAGCACGTCGATTTCTACTTTGACCTGGGTAGCCCAGCCAGTTACCTGGCCTGGACCCAGCTGCCGGCGCTATGCGCCCGCCACGGGGCAACGCTGCACTACCGGCCAATGCTCCTGGGCGGCGTATTCCAGGCCACGGGCAACGCTTCGCCAGCGATGATCCCCGCCAAGGGGCGCTATATGTTCACCGACCTGGCGCGCTTTGCCGCCCGCTACCGGGTGCCGTTTGGGCTGCCGCCGGCTTTTCCGGTCAATACGCTGCACTTGATGCGAGGCGTCATGGGTACGCAGTTACGCGCGCCGGAGCGTTTCGAGGGGCTGCTGGCGGTGTTGTTCAAGGGTTTGTTTGCCCAGCAGCGCAACCTGAGCGATGTGGCGGTACTGGACGCCACCCTGGGTGAAGACGGCTTTGACCCACACGCGTTTCACGCACTGGCAGCAGATGACGAAATCAAGGCAGCACTGCGGCAGGCGACCGAGGTAGCGGTGCAGCGGGGGGTATTTGGTGCGCCGACGTGCTTTGTCGGCGAAGAGATGTTCTTCGGTCAGGACCGCCTGGACTTCGTCGAGGCAGCGCTGCAGCAGGGGGCGAGCAGCCTTTCCAGCTGAGTGCGTTCCCACTGGCTGAGCAGATCGCAGGGGTTGCTGCCATACCGTTGCCAGGCATCAAGCCCGGCCTGCGCCCCGCACGGGGCCGTGCAGTGGATGCACTGGGCAAGGCCCTCGCTGTCCAGCGCGAGGGTCAGTTGCCAGCCGTCGATGATCACGTCCACCAGGGCGTGGTCATGGCGCTGGGCTATCGACAGGGTATGGATACCGAGCGCTGCGTCACGCAGGCGTTGATAGACCACCCGGCTGTTCATGCCGTCAGAAGTTCGCCGGGGTATTGGCGCTGATGATCTCGGCCTCGTCCGGGCCGATGTTCTTGAAGCTGTGCGGCAGGGTGGTGGGGATGTAGTAGCCATCACCCGAGTTGAGCACGCTGACCTGGCCGTCGACCCACAGCTCCACAGTCCCCCGCGTGACCAGCCCGCATTCTTCGCCTTCGGCATGCACGATCGGTTCGCCGGAGTCTGCGCCCGGCGCGTACAGCTCACGCAACATGCGCATCTGCCGGCCTTCGACACTGGCACCGACCAACAGCATGCGCAGGCCGTTACGGCCCAGGTCTGGCTGTTCGCCGCCGCGGAACACGTAGCGCTCTTCACGTACCGGCTCGTCGAAGCTGAAAAACTCCGCCAGGCTCATGGGAATGCCTTCGAGGAGCTTTTTCAAGGAGCTGACCGAAGGGCTCACGCGGTTCTGTTCGATCTGCGAGATCGTCGAGTTGGTCAGCCCGCTACGGCGGGCCAATTCCCGTTGGGAGAGGTTGTTGCGTTCCCGCACCAGTTTGAGTCGCGTCCCCGTGTCCATAGCCGCCTTGTAATCAGAGGTGTTTAAAATAACGAGCGATGCGCATTAAAACATACTCTGCCGCGTTGCGCGCTGTGCTTCTCAACGCCTTTGTTCACGCGGGATTGGCCACAGCCCGACCAGCAACAAAAGCGTTGCCACGGCCAGGAATGGCAAGCGCGGGTCCACGGCATAGACCAAGGTCCCGGCCAGCGGGCCGATGACCGCGCCCATGCCCTGGGCTGCACCTATGGAGCCGGCCGTGGCGCCTTGCTCGCCGGCCTGCATGGCATTGGCGGCCAGGGCCGAAAACGCCGGGAATACAAAACCCATGCCCGCCGCCGCCACAAAGTAGCAGGCCCATAGCCAAGGGGCCGTGGTCGCCAGCGCGCCGCTGGCAAAGCCCAGCGCCGAAACCGTGGCACCGACCCGGATCATTTTCAGCGGTGGCCACTGCAGCTGGCGCAGCAGGACCTGGGCCAGCATCAGCGCCACACCCACTGTGGTGAGGGCAATGCCGGCAGCCTGGGCGGCCTGGGCTGGCCCTAGGTGCAGGCGGTCAAGGGCGAAGAAGCCGACGGTGATCTGCGACACGGTCACACTCAGCATGGCGCTGAATGCCACCAGCAACGGCCGGCGCAGGCGGGGGTCGTTGAGCCTGACCGGGGTGGGCGCGTGGCTGTGTGCAAGCGCCTGTGGCTTCAGGGCCAACAGCAGCACCACGAAGGCACTGGCAGGGAGCAGCGACATGACCAGAAACGGCAGGCTCAGGCTATGCCGCGCCAACAGCGCTGCCAGGGCTGGGCCGACCACCAGGCCCACGGCGTTGGCGGCCCCCAGCGAAGCCATGGCCCGTGCCCGCTGCTGCGGCCCGACATGGTCGGCGATCAGGGCGTTGCAGCCGACCGGAATGGCGGCATAGAAGGCGCCGATGCAACCGCGTGCGACCATCAGGCCGATGAAGGCCATTGTTGCACCTGGCATCCAGCGCAGTGCACCTTCGACAAACAGGCACAACAGCCAGTAGGCCAAGGTGAAACCCGCGCTACCCAGCAGCAATACGCGCCGACGGCCAAGGCGGTCAGCTGCGCGGCCCCAAGGGCGGGCCAGCAATACCCAGACCACGCCGGCCACGGTAATGGCGGCGCCGGCTTGCCAGGTGGCCATGCCCAACTGGCGGGCGATCGGGCCGATCAAGGCGACGAAGGCCATCATCGACATCGTACAGGCCATGTTGGCCAGCAGCAGCGGGCGTAGATCGAGGGTGCTGGCTGGGCTGAGCGTTGCAGGATCCTTTGCGAGGGTCATGGGGTTTCCAGGGCAGTAGGGCCGGTGACAGCCGGTCATTGATGGGGGTCGACCGCCCTGGGCTGCCTCAGGTCATTGATTGCGGCGCAGGGGGCCAGGCCACATGCTACGCAACACGCCGTCGCGGCGCACCCAGGCATGCATCAGCGCCGCACCGACATGCACCAATACGGTGGCGAACAGCAAGTAGCCCGCCCAACCATGGGCCTGGCGCAGCACGGCATACAGCTGCAGGTTGTGCGGCGCGATCGCGGGCAGGCCCAGTGGGCGCGGGTAGTCGCCGGCAGACAGCATGGCCCAGCCCAGCAGCGGCATCGCCAGCATCAGGCCATAAAGCGCCAGGTGCGATGCGCCGGCAGCCCAGCGCTGCACGGTTGGCAGGTCTGCAGGCAGCGGCGGGTGGGGTACGGCCAGGCGCACGCCAATACGCAGCACGACCAGCACCAGCAACGCCAGGCCGGTGGCCTTGTGCAGGCTGATCAGTACAGGGTGGCGCAACGACAGGTCGGCAACCATGGTCACGCCGATGAACAGCATGGCCAGGATCAGCACGGCCATCAACCAATGCAGCGCGCGGGCAAGGGGGTGGAAGGCTTCGGGCTTCATGGGCGGGCTCCGGTGCCGAGCGATTCACGGCTGCGGCGGTTGAAAGATTCCGAATAGGCGGCGGAACGGGCGGCGAGGATCGGGTCGTTGGAGGCTTCGATACCTTGCGGCAGGATCAGGGGGTCGAAGTTGATGTCGCGGCAGGCCCCTTGTTCGGGCCCATCGACCTGCTCCAGCACCAGGGTGCCGGCGTCTACGCTGCGCCGCTCGGCAGGCCAGGGCTGGGCCGGGTCATCCACCGCATCGCCCGGTTCCGCCAGCACCAGGCGCAGGGTCCAGCGCAACGGGCCTTGGGCCAGGCGCTGCTGCAAGTCGTGCTGGAGGAACAACTTGTCGTCGACCTGCCCAGGCAACGCGGCGAACGGCGTCTGTGGCTCCAGCTGCCAGCGTACCGGGTGGGCCGCGCCGGCTGCGTCGATCAGGCGGAAGGCGTTGATGCTGTGGTACTGCGTGCTGGCGAAGCTGTCACTGGGCTTGTAACTGGCCGCCCATTGACGAAACGCTGCGCTTTCCGGGTGCGCGGCGAAGAACGCCTGCAGCTTGGCCGGGTCGGGTTTGCCGGTGGCATTGACCGGTGCGCTGGCCAGCACCTGCTCGTAGAACCCTTGGGGGTTGCTGACGGCAAGCACCGGCGGGTTGTTCATGCCGGTGCGCCAGACCTGGCCGTCATCGGTGCTCAACTCAATTGCCAGGCTGCGGACCGGTATGCTGGTGTCCGGGGCGAACGGGTTGGCCCCGCCGATGGCGAAACGGCCAATGACCGGCACCCGTGGCTGGCTGAATGCGCGTGCCGTGGACAGGCTGGCTGCCTGGCCGCTGGGCTGGAAGTAACCACTGACGCACAGCCCCTTGGCGTGGTTCTTGCGGTAGCCGGGGTAGTGCCCGGCTTGGGCTTCGAAGGTGTCGATGATGCGTTGCGGGGTCAACTGCGGTTGGCCCAGCCAGCCAGCGGCATACGCGAAGCCGGCACCTGCGGCCAGCATCACGGCGCCGATGGCGGCCAGGCGCAGGGCCTTGGCCGGGCCGTGCAAAGGTGAGTTCATGGTGTGCGTCCGGTTCAGTGAAGGTGCCAGTACGACGGGGTAGCGCGCTATTTATTCCCACGGGGGAATAAAATAGGCCTGCACGCGTCTGCCCCTTACACTGACTGCCCCATAGGCCGGACCTGACCATGCACGACCTGGACAACCAGCAGTGGCGCGAACTGCTCGCCCGCTTGCGCCGCTTTGCCGTATGGCTGACCCGTGAACCGGGCAGCGCCGACGACCTGGTGCAGGCTACCGTCGAGCGCGCGCTGAGCCGACGAGACCAGCAACGCGACGCGCAGGCGCTGCGTGCCTGGCTGTTCACCATCCTTTATCGCTTGTACCTGGACGGCAAACGCCGCGAGCGCCTGCATGCGCGCTGGCTGTCCTGGTTCGGCCGTGCCGAGCGCGATGACGAACCCGTTGGTGACAACCTCGAAGCGATCATCCTGGCCCAGGCCGACTTGCAAGCGTTTTCCCGGCTGAGTGCCGAGCAGCGTGCCTTGCTGCTGCTGGTCAGCGTCGAGGGTCTGAGCTACAAGGAGGCCGCCCAGGCCTTGGGCATTCCTATCGGCACGGTAATGTCGCGCCTGTCGCGGGCGCGCAATGCCTTGCGTGAACTGACCGAAGGCTCACCCCAGCCACCGGCCTTGCGGAGATTGAAATGACGCGCCTTATCCCCACCGAAGATGAACTGCACGCTTACGTCGACGAGCGCCTGGAGCCGGCGCGGCGCGCCGAGGTGCAGGCCTGGCTGGCGGCCAACCCGCAGGCGGCGGCACGTGTGGAAGGCTGGCGCGCCGATGCCCGGCGGCTGCGCACGGCGCTGGCCGGGCTTGGCGAGCCAGCCGGTGCCCCCGCGCTCGAGCTGGGCCAGCTGCGGCGGCAACTGCGCCAACGCCGGCAGCGGCGCTGGGCGGCGGCAGCGGCCATGGTGCTGGCCCTGGGTGTAGGGGGCTTGGGCGGCTGGCAGGCCCGCGATGCCACCCTGGCCAATGCCGAGCTGCCGATGGCCGATGCCGTGCAGGCGCACAAGTTGTTCGCCGCCAGCCAGGCGCTGGATATTCAGGCCAGCGACCCGGCCCAGTTGCGCGATTGGCTGGGCCGGCACTTCAACCGTGTCGGGCAGTTGCCAGACCTGGCGGGCTATGGCTTCAGGCCGGTGGGGGCGCGGTTGCTCAGCAACGAGCAGGGGCCCGCAGCCTTGCTGGTGTTCGAGGACGGCAAGGGCCAGCGTATCAGCCTGTTCATGCGTTCACCCAGCGAAGGCTTTCAGCGCATGCCGAACGGGCAACGGGTCGATGGCCAGTTGGAGGCGCGGTACTGGTCGCATGGGGCGTACAACTTTGCCTTGGTCAGCGCGGCGGACGATGTGCGTGGGGCGGGGGTAGGCGAGGTGCTGCGCCTGGGCTTGTAACCCAGGCTTTGCCGGCGCGGCCTTGTGTCGCGATCGAGCCGCCCCGGCAGGCATGTTGCGCTCACACGGTCAGCTCAACTCAAGCCAGATCGGTGCATGATCGGACGGCTTTTCCATCCCGCGCAGTTCATAATCCACGCCTGCTGCCTTGATCCGCGGCACCAGCGCGTGCGAGGCCATGATCAGGTCGATGCGCAGGCCGCGCTTGGGCTCGTCTTCAAAGCCGCGGCTGCGGTAATCGAACCAGCTGAAACGGTCGTTCACGTCCGGGTACAGGTGGCGGAAACTGTCTACCAGGCCCCAGCCTTTCAAGCGCTCCATCCATTCGCGCTCTTCCGGCAGGAAACTGCACTTGCCGGTCTTCAGCCAGCGCTTGGCATTGTCCGGGCCAATGCCGATGTCGCAGTCCTGCGGCGAGATGTTCATGTCGCCCATCACCAGCACTGGCTGGTCGTTGCGGAACTGGCCTTCCAGCAGTGCCTGCAGGTCGCTGTAGAAGCGCTGCTTGGCCGGAAACTTGGTGGGGTGGTCGCGGCTTTCGCCTTGGGGGAAGTAGCCGTTCATGATGGTGATCGGGTTGCCCTGGGCGTCGGCGAAGGTGCCCCAGATGAAGCGGCGCTGGGCGTCTTCTTCATCGCCGGCAAAGCCTTTGTGCAGGCTGAGCGGCGCCTGGCGCGAGAGCAGGGCGACGCCGTAGTGGCCCTTCTGCCCGTGGTAGTGCACGTGGTAACCCAGCGCCTGCACGTCGGCCAACGGGAACTGCTCGTCGCTGACCTTGGTTTCCTGCAGGCCGATCACGTCTGGTTGGTGCTTTTCGATCAGCGCTGCCAGCTGGTGCGGGCGGGCTCGCAGGCCGTTGATGTTGAAACAGACGATCTTCATGGAAAGACAATCCCGGTAAAAGGCGCGATGCTAGCGGACATCGCCGGCGATCACCAGCGTGGCGGGGCAGGAGGGCTGCTGCTAACGTGCTGTAAGGGTGGAACGAAGCGCGGAGCGCAACCTCCAAGGCTCTGAACGCCCATTCCAGGAGGTCTGCCCGCAATGCCCGAAACCACAGCCGCTCCGGCCCGTGTCTGCCTGCTCGATGATGGTTACAGCCGCGAGGTACGTTCCCTGCTGTACAACGCCTACCGGCACGAACCCACTTTTGCCTATATCTTCGAAGCCCAGCGCCCAGGCTATGAACGGCGCCTGCGGGTGATGGTGCGTGAATGGGTACGCCAGCACTTCTACCTGCAACTGCCTGCGATCGGCTTGCTGGTGGACGATCGCCTGGTGGCCGTGGCCCTGATCGTGCCGCCGCTGCGCCGCTTGGGTGTGGCGGACAGTTGGGCCTGGCGCCTGCGCATGATGCTCGGCACCGGCCTGCGCTGCACGCGGCGCTACATGGACTACCAGGCCGCTTTGTCGACCTGCCTGCCCAGTGATCAGGTGCATGTGCTGCCACTGCTGGGGGTGCACCCGCAGTTTCAAGGCAAGCAGTACGGCGAACAATTGTTACAAGCTGTGCATGACTGGTGCGCCGACGACCCCGGCACCCAAGGCGTGGTGCTGGACACGGGCAATGAGCACTATCTGGCGTTTTACCAGCGCCAGGGTTACGAGGAAATTGGTGAGGTGGCCATAGGGCCGATCCGGGAACGGGTATTCTTTCACCCAAACCCGGTGGCTTCGACATCCGCTTTAGCCTGAACAGGCCGCAAGGCGGCTCCCTTGAGCGTTCGGGTCTGGTAGCATTCGCCGCATGACGTATTCAGGAAGATTGACCTGGGGCTTGGTTATCTGGGCCGCCAGTTTTGCAGCATGGGGCCAGAGCGAGTTGCTGGTGCAGGTGAAACCGGCCAACAAGGCGCTCAAGGCCAATGTCGAAGGCTATATAGGCTCACTGGGTGACCGCGATGAAGAAGCACTGTTGCGCTTCAGTCGTGGTGCAGAGGAGCAGGCGCGCAAAGCCGCGCAGGCACTTGGCTACTATCAGGCGCAGATCGACAGCGAGGTCAAGCCTGCCAGCGATGCCGAGCACTCTGCGCAGTTGATCCTCAGCATCAACCCGGGCGAGCCGATTCGGCTGCGCAACGTCACGGTGCGCATCGAGGGCCCGGCCAGTGACATGAAGGCCTTTCGGGTACCCGACAGCCGGGCGCTGCGCCCGGGTGAACAGCTCAACCACGGTACCTACGAGGATGCCAAGCGCCTGATCCAGAACCAGGCGTCGCGTTACGGCTTCTTCAGCGGGCGCTTCAGCCGCCAGCGCCTGGCGGTGGACCCGCAGGCCGGGGTGGCCGATATCGAACTGGTCTACCAGAGTGGCCCGCGCTACCGCCTTGGCGCAGTCACCTTTGGCGGCGACACGCCGCTGGACGAAGACCTGCTGCAGCGCATGGTGCCGTTCAAGCCAGGTACCCCGTACGACTCGGAGCTGATCGCCGAACTGAACAACGATCTGCAGTCGAGCGGTTATTTCGAAGGGGTACGGGTGGATGCGGCGCCCACCGCCGCGGTGGGTGAAGAGATACCGGTGGACGTGCGCCTGGAAACCCGCAAACCCCGCACCATGGGGCTGGGCCTGGGGTACTCCACCGATGTCGGGCCGCGCGGCAAGGCCAACTGGACCCGCCACTGGGTCAACCCCCAAGGTCACAGCTATGGCTGGGAAACCGAGCTGTCGGCGCCGCGGCAGAACGTCGGTTTGTGGTACGACATTCCCCTCGATCCGCCGTTGACCGACAAATTGCGCTTTGCCGGCGGCTATCAGAATGAAGAGCTTGCCGGTACCGACACCCTCAGCAAGCTGCTGACGGTGGGCCCCGAATGGCACAGCAAGCTGCCCAGCGGTTGGCAACGGGTCATCTCGCTGAAATACCAACGCGAAGAGTACCGCCTGGGCGACGACAGCGGATTGAGCAACCTGCTGATGCCCGGCGTTAGCTACTCGTTCCTGCGCAGTGACAACCGCATCGACCCGCACAATGGCTACCGCCTGCAATTCGATGTGCAGGTGGCCAAGGAAGGGCTGGTGTCGGACACCAACCTGCTGCACGGCAACGTGCTGCTCAAGGGCCTGACCACCCTGGGCCACAACCACCGCTTGCTTGGCCGCGTGCAGTTCGGCGGCAGCGCGACCAACGGTTTCAAGAACAATATCCCGCCGTCGCTGCGCTTCTTCGCCGGCGGCGACCAGAGCGTGCGCGGTTATGACTACCAGACCCTGTCGCCCGAAAACAGCGACGGTGACCGTATTGGCGGGCGTTACCTGGTGGCCGGCAGTGTCGAGTACCAGTACTCGCTGACCGAGAAGTGGCGGCTTGCCACATTCGTCGACCAAGGCAACTCGTTCAACGACCTGGAATTGCCCAGCCTGAAAACCGGGGTCGGTTTTGGTGTGCGCTGGGTGTCGCCAGTGGGGCCGCTGCGCCTGGACCTGGCCAAGGCGCTGGATGACGACGGTGGCATTCGCCTGCACTTTTCCATGGGGCCCGAGTTGTGAAACGCGTAATCAGATATACCCTGCTGGGCCTGGCTGGACTGCTGGCGGGCCTGGGCCTGGCCCTCGGCTTGCTGCTGGGTACCGAGGCCGGCAGCCGCTGGGCGCTGGGCAAGGTTCCCGGTTTGCAGGTCACCGACTTCCAGGGCCGCCTGGGGGGCAGCTGGCAAGCCAGCCGGGTAAGCTGGGCCGACGCCGGCAGCAAGGTCGAGCTGCAGGCCCCGCAGTTGGCCTGGTCGCCTGCCTGCCTGCTGCGCGCCACCCTGTGCATCGACCGCTTGCAGGCACAGCGCATCGACATGGCCTTTGCCCCAAGCACCGAGCCGGCCGACAGCGGCCCCCTGCAATTGCCGGCACTGCGCCTGCCGGTGGCCATCGAACTGGGCGAGGTGAAGGTCGGGCAGCTGCGCCTGGACGGCAGTGACCTGCTGGGCGACGTGCAGCTTGCAGCGCACTGGACCCGCGGCGGGATGCAGATCGACAGCCTGCACCTGCAGCGCGACGACCTGCTGCTGAACCTGCAAGGCCATATTCAGCCCGAAGGCGACTGGCCGACAACGCTGCAGGCGCAACTGCAGCTGCCGGCTGTAGGTGGCAAACCCTGGCAGCTGGTGCTGAACGCCGAGGGTGAACTGCAAAAGACCTTGAACCTCACGGGAGCCAGCAGCGGCTACCTGGACGCCACGTTGAGCGGCACGCTGCAGGCCCTGGCCGAGCACCTGCCTGCGACGCTGCAGATCCGTTCCGAAGCGTTCAAGCCGACCGCTTCCTTGCCTGACACCTTGCAGTTGAACCAGCTCGACCTGGCAGCCAAGGGCGACCTGCTCAAGGGCTACCAGCTGTCGGGTACCGCCAACCTGCCCGCAGAACAATCGCCGATCGCCCTGGCGTTGTCCGGCCTGGTCGACAGCAAGGGGGCCAGGCTCGATGCCCTCGACCTTACCGCCAGCGACACCCAGCGCGTCAAGCTGCAAGCCACGGCAGACTGGCAGCAAGGCCTGACCGCCGATGCTCAGCTGGACTGGCAGGATTTTCCCTGGCTGCGCCTGTATCCGCTGGAAACGCCGCCACAGGTTACCCTCAAACGCTTCAATACCCGTGTGCATTACCGTGATGGCAAGTATCAGGGGACCTTTGCCGGTGATCTTGACGGCCCGGCGGGGGCGTTCACCCTGGCCAGCCCTTTCGAAGGCGACCTGGATCAGGTCAGGCTGCCACAACTGGCGCTCACCGCCGGCCAGGGCAAGGCTGCCGGCAGTGTTGCAGTGCGCTTTGCCGATACCCTGGCGTGGGATGTCGACTTGCAACTGTCTGCACTCGACCCGGCCTACTGGCTGGCCGAGCTGCCTGGCACCCTGGCGGGGCCATTGCGTACCAAAGGCGAGCTGAAGGATGACGTGCTGAGCCTGGATGCCCAGCTTGACCTCAAGGGGCGCTTGCGCGGCCAGCCGGCTGTGTTCAAGGCCGAGGCACAAGGGGCCGGGCAGCGCTGGACACTGGGTGCGTTGGCGATCCAGCTGGGGGACAACCGGATCAATGGCAGTGGCAGTCTGCAGCAGCGCCTGGCCGGGCGCATCGACCTCGACTTGCCCCGCCTGGGCCAGCTGTGGCCCCGGCTGCAAGGCCAGGTCAAGGGGCGCGTGGATGTCGCCGGCACGCTGCAGGCGCCGCAAGGCACCCTGACGTTGCAGGGCCAGCGCCTGGCACAGGCTGAGAACCGCCTGCAACAACTGAACCTGGATGCCAAGCTCGACAGCGCCCAGCGTGGGGTGGTCGAGCTCAAGGCCACCGGCATTCACCTGGGTGACACGGCACTGGGCACGCTGCAGGCCAGCGGCAAGGGTGACATTCGCCAGCAGGCCCTGAACCTGGCCCTGGACGGCCCGCAGCTCAAGCTTGACCTGGGGCTGGATGGCCAGTTGAGCAAGGGCGACTGGCGTGGGCGACTGGCCAGTGGCCGAGTCCAGGCCGGTGGCCAGGACTGGCAGTTGCAGGCCCCGGCGCGGTTGCAGCGGCTGGCCAACGGCCAGCTCGATTTCGGTGCCCACTGCTGGCGCTCTGGCCAGGCAAGCCTGTGTGGCGATGACCAACGCCTGGCGCCGGAGCCGCGCTTGCGCTACCACCTCAAGCAGTTCCCGCTGGGCAGCCTGGCGCAGTGGCTGCCCAAGGACTTCGCCTGGCAGGGGCTGCTGAACGCCGACATCAGCCTGGATATACCGGCCAGTGGCCCCAAGGGTAGCGTGGTGGTCGATGCCAGTGGCGGCACCCTGCGCGTGCGCGACAAAGGCCGCTGGATCGACTTCCCGTATCAGGCCCTGCGCCTGGACAGTACCCTGGCACCGCGGCGTATCGACACGCGCCTGGTATTCCGTGGCGAGCGGCTGGGTGAGCTGAACGTCAACACCCGGCTCGACCCGCTGGGCAAGAACAAGCCGCTGTCGGGTGATTTCCGCCTGGCGGGCCTGGACCTCTCGGTGGCCCGGCCCTTCGTGCCGATGGTCGAGCGGTTGGCCGGCCAGCTCAATGGCAGCGGCCAGCTCTCGGGTACCTTGCTGGCACCGCAGGTCAACGGCAACTTGGCGCTCAGTGGCGGCGAAGTCAGCGGCGCGGAGCTGCCAGCCAGCCTGCAGGCACTGTCTGTGCAGGCGCAGATCGCCGGTGAGCAGGTGCGCCTGGAAGGCAATTGGCGCAGTGGCGAAGCAGGGCGCGGGCAGTTGAGCGGCAACCTCACCTGGGGCCAGGCGCTGGGCATGGACGTGCGCTTGCAAGGCCAGCAACTGCCGATCACGGTGGAGCCCTACGCCACGCTGGAGGTCGCCCCGGACCTGACCTTGCGTTTGATCGACGACAAACTGGCGGTCACCGGCAAAGTGCTGGTGCCCAAAGGCAAGATCACCGTGCGCGAATTACCGCCCTCTACTGTCAAGGTCTCGGACGATACCGTCATCGTTGGCCGCCAGACCGAGGAGGGCAAGCCACCCATGGCGATGGCCATGGACATTGACGTCGAAGTGGGCCAGGACAAGCTGTCGTTCACCGGCTTTGGCCTTACCGCCAACCTGCTTGGCCATGTGCACATCGGTGACAACCTCGACACCCGCGGTGAGTTGAGCCTGGCAGACGGTCGCTACCGCGCCTACGGCCAGCGCCTGACCATCCGCCGCGCGCGCCTGCTGTTCGCCGGGCCGATCGACCAGCCTTACCTGGACATCGAAGCCATCCGCAAGGTAGACGATGTGATTGCCGGTATTCGCTTGAGTGGCAGTGCCGAACAGCCGACCAGCCAGGTGTTTTCGGAGCCGGCCATGAGCCAGGAGCAGGCCTTGTCCTATCTGGTGCTGGGGCGGCCATTGGGCACCTCCGGCGAGGACAACAACATGCTCGCCGAAGCGGCACTGGGCCTCGGCCTGGCAGGCAGCGCCGGTATCACCGGTAGCCTGGCCTCCAGCCTGGGCATCGACGACTTCCAGCTGGATACCGAAGGCTCGGGCAATACCACCAGCGTGGTCGCCAGTGGCAACCTCACCGAGAAGCTGAGCCTTCGTTACGGGGTAGGGGTGTTCGAGCCAGCGAACACCATCGCTTTGCGTTACAAGTTGAGCAAGAAGGTCTACCTGGAGGCGGCCAGCGGTTTGGCCAGCTCCCTGGATATCTTCTACAAGCGCGACTTCTAGGTTGAACGCGGCGGCGCCGTCAACGGACGGTGGCCGCGTCGATGAACTCATTGCTGTCGTGTGAGGGTGGCGGGGTGGGGGCGCGTACCGGGGTGATCAGGCTGGTGTACTCCTCGATCAGCCGGTTCAGCGCTTCAGGCGGCTCACTGGCCTGGAACTGCATGCGGATCTGCACTTCGTCAGGGTCTCGGCTGTCGCCTTGGCGACCCTGGCCACCGATGGTGACCTTGAAGCTGGCAGCCTTGTTCTCGCTGGTGGGTAGTAAAGCCGGCTGTGCCTCGGTGCCTTTGACACGCACCGACAGGTCAACCTGCATGCGCTCCAGCGCCAGGCCTTTGGGCGACACCAGGGCGAACAGCGGTACACGCATGATGTGCTGGCCGTCCATGGCCACTTCCACCATCTTGGCTTTCATGGGGGCGCCCAACGCTTCGCTGTCACACTCGAAGAACTGGTCGAACAGGTTGATGTACTGCTGCGCGATCAGGCTGTTGGTGGCACTGGCGGCTTCTTGCAGGCCGCGAGTGATCTCGCGCAGGTCGATTGAAGTCATGGGCGCGGGGGCCTTGTCCATTGCGTGGGTTCCTCAGGCCAGAATGGCCCCTTGTTGCTCATCAAGGGGCCAAGCGGAAGTGAGCGAAAAACATCAAGGTTTGGTTCAACCTTTTTTGTCAGCTTTGTCCGTGGGTTTGTTTGCAGCGCCGGGTGCTTTGTCGTTTTCCACCTTGAGCCCCGGTGTGTCGGCTGCCGGGTTCTTGAGGGTATCGCGCTGCGAGATCTGGTCTGGGCTTTCCAGGGCGGCGTTTTTGACCACCGTAGGTTTGGTCGCAGCGTCGGTGAGGAACTCGATCAAGCGCATGACTGCTTCCGGCGGCTCCTGGCGTTTGAGTGTGGTATTGAATGCATAACGGGCGCGGGTATCGGTCTTGCGGGTTTGCGTGGATTTGTGGCTGACGCTGCCCCTGACGTTGAGCTTGAACGGCCCCCAGCCGAGCGAGCCGCTGGCGGTGGCGTTCATGTCCTTGCTGGTCACGTCCTCCGACATCTGGTTGATGACCAGCTCGAACTCGACATTACCCTCCTCGATGGTAATGTTCGGGTGGGTGATGGCCGCCAGCAGCGGCACCTTCATGGTCTTGCTGACCACACCTTTGTATTCGCCCTGTTCGTCGACGATGGTTTCGTCATAGTCGAACTGGATGGCTACGGCCTTGCCGTTCTGGATGCAGACCTGCATCAGGAAGTCGGCGTACGATTTACTCGCGGTAACCTGCGCCTGGACCATGGCTTGCAGGGGGCCGGCGATCATGCGATCCATGGGCAGGGCATTGATGACCGAGCCAATGAGGCTGTTGTCTATCGACATAGTGGGATGCTCTTTCTAGTGGGTTGGGGCCGCCGAGGGTGCTCTGGGCGGCAGGGGGTTCAGCGGGCGCACGCCTCCTGGCGGCGGATGTTGCCGATTTGGCGCAGGCTCAGGCCGTACTTGTTGGCCAGCAGGCTGCGGGACAGGCCATTGGCGCTTTCTTTCTGGATTTGCTGGTTACGCAGTTGGCGCAGGAAGTGGTCCGCCTTGGGGATCTCCAGGGCTACCCCGGCAAAGCGCTTGATCAGCGCATCGAGCGCTTCGGGCGGGAGTACGTCGGCGAGCTTGGTGCGCTCGCGGTGCTTGGGGATGTATTTGGGCCTGCCGCCGAACGCGCAGGTCAGCTGGTAGGCGTTGTCGATGCCGATGCAGGTGATCAGTGCCTGCAACGAGTGGGGCAATTGGCTGATATCGATCTGGCTCAAGTCTGGCGTTTGCATGTGGCGCTCCTTCGGGATAAGGGATTTGCGACCCGATCACCCGTGGCGTTATGTCGGAGGGTGTGAGCAAATTCTGTGCGACAGCCGAGGCGTGTCGCTAGGCGGCATATGGGTTGGCGGCTGTAGCTTCGGTGAACAGGTTTTGCAGGCAGCAATATCCGCGCATGTAGGAAATGGCGTTGCTGATAGGCTGCATAGGGTGATTTCTCGCTCGCTCACTGCCGTTCTCAACGAAAGGGTGCTGAACCCTTAGTCGCAGGGGAAACTGCTCAGCAAGCTGGCGCTGTGCAGGTAGGCTTGGGGCGCCGTTCGCATGCTTGCAGGCAACGTTCGCCAATCCACCAGCAGGCACAGGGTGTACAGGGGCTGCCCATCGCGCTGGCCGATCACCTGCCCGTCAAAGCTGCGCCGGTACAAGGCCTGGGTCTGGTGTACGGCTTGCACCTGGTCGGCCTGGGCCAAGGTTTCCCGGGCCAGGTGGGGGAGGCGGGTGGTGGGCACGGTGAAGTTCAGCGGCCTGTTGTCCCCGCCCAGGTAGCCGGCCTGGCGTACCCGTTGCCACAGTTGCTGCCACTGGCTGGTGCCGGCGTGGGTCGCGAGCTCGCGGCCCAGCTCCAGCAGGTGCTCGGCGGGTACCTGCTGGGTATCCAGGGCGTGAACGTAGACGGGGGAGAAAAACAGCGAAGTGAGGAGCAAGGGTTTGTACACGGTGCCTCCGGCATGGGTGCTTGGAGGTTTCATGCTTTCAGGCTGTCACCGCCTGACCCAGCAGGAAATGCAGCGCCGGGGCCGGTGCCCGTTGTATCATTGCCGCGGCTCATTGCGAGCCATTTGCCCCTGATGTTGCAAGGAACCTTCGATGACACACGTGCAGCGCCTCAAATATTCACTTCTGATCATACTGGTCGTACTGGGCCTGATGCTGGGCCTGTCCCACCTGCAGAAGCAGGGCACTATCAGTGAACAGACGTTCCAGATGCTGGCCATCGCCATTGCCGTGGTGGTGGTGGTGATCAATGGCATCCTGCGGCGCAAGGTCAAGCCTTGACCTGCGCGGGCCGGCCAAGCCTGGCCGGCCAGGCGCTCAGCGCGCGGGCGCTTGTTCCAGTATGGCGCGCGCCTGCGGGGCAAGGCTGTAGCACTTGTCGCTGCCCAGCTGGATCACCCCCTCGCTGCACAGGCGCTTGAGCACTTCGCGCACGCTGAGGAACGACAGCGGAATATCCAGTTGCTCCAGTTGCGCGTGCACGCCACGCACGCCAATGCTGCGGCCATTGCGGTCGGCGGCGTGCAGAGCGTCGATCACCTTCAGGCGGATCAAGCTGGTGCGCAGGCCGAAGGTGCGCAGCAATTCGCGGATCTGCTCGTTGCCGGTGCGCTCGTCAGCAAATGCGTCCTGTCCCTTGGGCGCCTTGCCTGGGGCGCGCCCAGCCAGTAATGAGGGTTGCGGGTTGTACATGTGAATGCTCCTTTTCGTGGACGAACCCGAAATGTGGTTGCCTCACTTACTAGGACGAATGAGATCGCAAAAACTGCAACGCACGCGTTAAAAAAATGGCTGTTTTTCATCAAGACGTTCCATCGCCCTGTAAAACGTAAAATTTTCATCTGGCCATTCGTCTGAACGGGATAACCCGCGAACCCGAGGAATGCCCGTGTTTTCACTGTCCCGTCCCATGACCTGCGCCAGCCTGGCGGCCGCCCTGGTGGCCTGGAGTGCCACTGCGCCGGCGCAACCTGCAGCAGCCGACGCCAGCGCCCAGATCCGCCGCACCAGCTTCGGCGTGCCGCACATCGTGGCCAGGGACGAGCGCGGCCTGGGCTACGGTGTCGGCTATGCCTACGCCCAGGACAACCTGTGCCTGCTGGCCAACGAAGTGTTGACCGTCAATGGCGAGCGCTCCCGGTACTTCGGCGCCACGGGCAAGACCTTGGAGCAACGCGACAACCTCAGCAGCGACCTGTTCTTCACCTGGCTCAACAGCCCGGCCGCTGTCGACGCGTTTCTCCAGGCGCAGCCGGCGCCGGTACAGGCACTGCTGGCCGGTTATGCCAGTGGCTATAACCGCGCGCTGGCCGAGCGCCGCCGCCAGGGCTTGCCTGCCGAGTGCGGAACGGGTGAGTGGGTGCGGCCGATCAGCAGCCAGGACCTGGTCAAGCTGACCCGCCGCTTGCTGGCCGAAGGCGGGGTTGGGCAGTTCATGGAGGCACTGGCGGGGGCGCAACCGCCAGGGGCCGGCAGCCAGCTCGCGGCCGCTGGCTATGCCACCGCCCTGGCCCGGCAGGCGCGGTTTGCCACGGAGCGTGGCAGCAATGCCGTGGCGGTGGGTGCCCAGCGCTCGGCCAATGGCCATGGCCTGTTGCTGGCCAACCCGCATTTCCCGTGGATGGGTGGTATGCGCTTCTACCAGATGCACTTGACCATCCCCGGCCAGCTGAATGTCATGGGCGCGGCGCTGCCAGGCCTGCCGCTGATCAATATCGGTTTCAACCAGCACCTGGCGTGGACCCATACCGTCGATACCTCCACGCACTTCACCCTGTATCGCCTGCAGCTCGATCCCAAGGACCCGACCCGTTACCTGCTCGACGGCAAGTCATTGCCGCTGGCCCGGCAAACCGTCAGCGTGGCAGTCAAAGGTGAGGATGGGCAACTGAGCCAGGTACAGCGTGAGGTGTACAGCTCGCAGTTCGGTCCGGTGGTGCAATGGCCTGGCCGCCTGGACTGGGACACGCATGCGGCCTACAGCCTGCGTGACGCCAACCTGGACAATACCCGCGTGCTGCAGCAGTGGAACCAGATCAACCGCGCTGAAAGCCTGGCGGCCCTGCGCGGCTCGGTCGAGCAATTGCAGGGTATCCCGTGGGTCAACACCATTGCGGTGGACCAGGCGGGCAGGGCCTTGTACCTGAACCAGTCAGTGGTGCCTTATGTGGACCAGCAGATGCTCGACACTTGCAGCAACCCGCAAGCGCCGGGCAGCCTGGTGGTGTTGGACGGCTCACGCAGCGCCTGCCAGTGGAAGGTCGATGCCCAGGCGGCGCAACCGGGTATTTTCCCGGCAAGGCTGCTGCCAAGCCTTGAGCGCGAGGATTACGTGCAAAACTCCAACGACCCGGCCTGGCTGGCCAACCCGGCGCAGCCCCTGACCGGGTTTTCGCCGCTGGTCAGCCGCAGTGACCAGCCGCTGGGCATGCGCGGCCGCTTTGCCCTGCAGCGTTTGCAGGGCAAAGCGCGGTTGGGTGTCGATGACCTGCAGCGCATGGTCACCGACGACGAAGTCTACCTGGCCAGCCTGGTGCTGCCCGACTTGCTGCAATGGTGCCAGGGCGCCAGTGCAGACGTGCAGGCCCTATGCACCAGCCTGGCGAACTGGGATGGCAAGGCCGACCTCGAGAGCGGCGTGGGCCTGGTGCATTTCCACAACCTGCTCACCGCCTTGGCTGAGCACCCGGACAGCTGGCGGGTTGCGTTCGACCCGACCGATCCGCAACACACTCCGCGCGGGCTGGCCGTGGAGCAGGCGGCCGTGCGCAAACAGTTGCACGAGGCGGCACTGGCCTCACTGCAGCAGGTGGCCGGGAGCGGTATGGCGCCACAGGTGAAGTGGGGGCAGGTGCAGCAGGCACTCGATGGCACGCCGGTGCCGGGCGGCCCGCAGGCCTTGGGCGTGTACAACGCGATGTACAGTGTGCCGCACGGGCAGGGCAAGCGCCTGGTGGTCAGTGGTACCAGTTATCTGCAATTGGTCAGTTTCACCGACAAGGGGCCAGAGGCCCGCGGGTTACTGGCGTTTTCGCAGTCCAGCGAGGCGGCATCGGCACACGCCAGCGATCAGACCAAGGCCTTCGCGGCCAAGCAGCTGGCGGTAATTCCCTTTACCGAGGCGCAGATCAAGGCTGACCCGCAGTACCGCGAAGTGGTGATCAGTGAAGCCGACAAGGGCGCAGTGGCACAGCACTAAGGCAGTTTGGCTCGATTGCCGGCGAGCCAGCGCCCACAAGCTCCCCACCGTATTGAAGGCCTGGTGGGAATTGGGGGCCGGCTCGCCGGCGACGTTGCCTTCAGGAAAAGTCGAACGGCGCCAGCTGAAACCCTTGCTCGTCAACCTGCAAGGCCCAGCCCCGGCGGTCCCAGTCGCCCAGCACGATGCGCCGGGCCGGTTGGCCGTCCACGACCAGCTTGTGAATCGCTGGCCGATGGGTATGGCCATGCACCAGGGTACGCACGCCATGCGCCGCCATTACCTTGGGCACTTCCTCTGGCGTGACGTCGACGATTTCAGTGGATTTCATCCGCCCCTGGGTGCGGCTTTCGCTGCGCAGCTTGCGTGCCAGTCTGTAGCGAGCCGACAGCGGCAGGTGGCGCAGAAACCACAGGCTCAGCGGGTTGCGCAGCAGGCGGCGCATTTTCATGTAGCCCACGTCGCGGGTGCACAAGGTGTCGCCGTGCATCAGCAATACCTGCTCACCGCCCAGCTCGATCACGCAGGGGTCGTCGAGCAACGTGCAGCCGGCCGCCTCGCAGAAGCGCTGGCCAAGCAGGAAGTCACGGTTGCCATGCATCAGGTAGATGGCCGTGCCGCTGTCGCCCAGCTGCCGCAGGGCACGGCAGATCGACTGCTGGAACGGCGTCATGGCATCGTCGCCTATCCAGGCCTCGAAGAAATCGCCAAGAATGTACAGCGCCTGGGCGTGGCGCGCGCGGCCATCGAGCAGATCAAGAAACGCCCGGGTAATGTCCGGGCGTTCTTCTTGCAGGTGCAGATCAGAGATCAGCAGAATCACTCAATGATCTCGGCTTTCTCGATGACCACGTCGTCTTTCGGCACGTCCTGGTGGCCGGCTTTGGAACCGGTGGCGACTTTCTCGATGGCATCGACCACTTCACGGCCTTCGATCACTTCACCGAACACCGCGTAGCCCCAGCCCTGCACGTTCTTGCCGCTGTGGTTGAGGAAGTCGTTGTCGGCAGCGTTGATGAAGAACTGGGCCGAGGCAGAGTGCGGCTCCATGGTACGGGCCATGGCGATGCTGTACTTGGTGTTCTTCAGGCCGTTGTCAGCTTCGTTCTGGATGCTGGCGCGGGTTTTCTTCTGGGTCATGCCAGGCTCGAAGCCGCCGCCCTGGATCATGAAACCTTTGATTACACGGTGGAACACGGTGTTGTCGAAATGGCCGTCTTTGACGTATTGAACGAAGTTCTCAACAGTTTGCGGAGCTTTTTCGGCGTTCAGTTGCAGGACGATATCGCCGTGGTTGGTGCTCAGTTTGACTTTGGACATGCTGAAATTCGCTCTTTCAAGGCATACGGGAATGAGGGCGCGCAGGGCGCGTGCTTACACCTGACGCAGACTCGGGCGCTCGCGACACATGGTGCGCACCGGCCATTTTGCCACGCCGCGGCAAAAAGCCGTGATAAATCACGCCAGTTTATCCGGGCCCGACTGTCGGCAGCTTGACTGCTTCGGCTATGATAGGCCCTTTGATTCAATCGGCCTACCCAGGCCGGACACGTGCATTCAAGGATCCTATGAGCAAGCCCACTGCCGACAACGCGCCCAACGCCGCTGCCAAAGGCGCCCCCGCTGTCCCTGCGAACTTCCTGCGGCCGATCATCCAGGCCGACCTGGATTCGGGCAAGCACAGCAGCATCGTCACCCGCTTCCCGCCGGAGCCCAATGGCTACCTGCACATTGGTCACGCCAAGTCGATCTGCGTCAACTTTGGCCTGGCCAAGGAATTCGGTGGCGCCTGTCACTTGCGTTTCGACGACACCAACCCGGCCAAGGAAGACCAGGAGTACATCGACGCCATCCAGCGCGACGTGAAATGGCTGGGTTTCGACTGGGCCGGTGATGTGCGGTATGCCTCCGACTACTTCGACCAGTTGCACGACTGGGCGGTCGAGCTGATCAAGCGCGGCAAGGCCTATGTCTGCGACCTCACCCCCGAGCAGGCCAAGGAATACCGCGGCAACCTCAAGGAACCAGGCAAGAACAGCCCGTTCCGCGACCGCAGCGTGGAAGAAAACCTCGACCTGTTCGCCCGTATGAAAGCCGGTGAATTCCAGGACGGTGAGCGCGTGCTGCGGGCCAAGATCGACATGGCCTCGCCGAACATGAACCTGCGCGACCCGATCCTGTACCGCATCCGCCATGCCCACCATCACCAGACCGGTGACAAGTGGTGCATCTACCCCAACTACGACTTCACCCATGGCCAGTCGGACGCCATCGAGGGCATCACCCACTCGATCTGCACCCTGGAGTTCGAAGGCCACCGCCCGCTGTACGACTGGTTCCTCGATAACCTGCCCGTGCCGGCACACCCGCGCCAGTACGAGTTCAGCCGGCTGAACCTCAACTACACCATCACCTCCAAGCGCAAGCTCAAGCAGTTGGTGGACGAAAAGCACGTCGACGCCTGGGACGATCCGCGCATGTCGACCTTGTCCGGCTTCCGCCGCCGTGGCTACACCCCGGCCTCGATCCGCAACTTCTGCGAAATGATCGGCACCAACCGGTCCGACGGCGTGGTCGACATGTCGATGCTCGAGTTCAGCATCCGTGACGACCTGGACCGCACCGCACCGCGTGCCATGTGCGTGCTGCGCCCGCTGAAGGTGGTCATTACCAACTACCCGCAGGGCCAGGTCGAGCAACTGGAGCTGCCACGCCACCCGAAGGAAGACATGGGCGTGCGTGTGCTGCCGTTCTCCCGCGAGCTGTACATCGACCGCGACGACTTCATGGAAACCCCGCCCAAGGGCTACAAGCGCCTCGAGCCAGCCGGTGAGGTGCGCCTGCGGGGCAGCTACGTGATCCGTGCCGACGAAGCCATCAAGGACGCCGACGGCAACATCGTCGAGCTGCATTGCTCGTACGACCCGGACACCCTGGGCAAGAACCCGGAAGGCCGCAAGGTCAAAGGCGTGATCCACTGGGTGCCGGCCGAAGGCAGCGTCGAGTGCGAAGTGCGCCTGTACGATCGCCTGTTCCGCTCGGCCAACCCGGAAAAGACCGAAGAGGGCGGCAGCTTCCTCGACAACATCAACCCCGACTCGCTGCAAGTGCTCAGCGGTTGCCGTGCCGAGCCGTCGTTGGCCCAGGCGCAGCCCGAGGACCGCTTCCAGTTCGAGCGCGAAGGCTACTTCTGCGCCGACCTGAAAGACAGCCAGCCGGGCCGCCCGGTGTTCAACCGCACCGTCACCCTGCGTGACTCCTGGGGCAGCTGAGGAACCGCCGTGCTAACCATCTACAACACCCTGACCAAAGCCAAGGAAACCTTCAAGCCGCTGGATGGCAACAAGGTGCGCATGTACGTTTGCGGCATGACCGTGTACGACTACTGCCACCTGGGCCACGGCCGCAGCATGGTGGCGTTCGACCTGGTCACCCGCTGGCTGCGCAAGAGCGGTTACGAACTGACCTACGTGCGCAATATCACCGACATCGATGACAAGATCATCAACCGGGCCAACGAGAACGGCGAAAGCTTCGACGCCCTCACGGCGCGCATGATCGACGCGATGCACGAAGACGAGCGCCGCCTGAACATCCTGCCGCCAGACCAGGAACCGCGTGCCACCGACCATATCGCCGGCATGCACGCGATGATCCAGACCCTGATCGACAAGGGGTATGCCTACGCGCCGGGCAATGGCGACGTGTACTACCGCGTCGGCAAGTTCGTGGGCTACGGCAAGCTGTCGCGCAAGAAGATCGAAGACCTGCGCATCGGCGCCCGCATCGAGGTCGACGAGGCCAAGCAAGACCCGCTCGATTTCGTGCTGTGGAAGGGCGTCAAGCCGGGCGAGCCAAGCTGGGAGTCGCCATGGGGCCCGGGCCGTCCGGGCTGGCACATCGAGTGCTCGGTGATGTCCACCTGCTGCCTGGGTGAGAGCTTCGACATTCATGGTGGCGGCAGCGACCTGGAGTTCCCGCACCACGAGAACGAGATTGCCCAGAGCGAGGCGGCCACCGGCAAGCAGTACGCCAACGCCTGGATGCACTGCGGCATGATCCGTATCAATGGCGAGAAGATGTCGAAGTCGTTGAACAACTTCTTCACCATCCGTGATGTGCTCGAGAAGTACCACCCGGAGGTGGTTCGCTACCTGCTGGTGGCCAGCCACTACCGCAGTGCCATCAACTACTCGGAAGACAGCCTGCGCGACGCCAAGGGCGCCCTGGAGCGCTTCTACCATGCCTTGCGCGGCCTGCCGCGCGTGGCGGCCACGGGCGGCGAGGCCTTTGTCGAGCGCTTCAGCGTGGCGATGAATGACGACTTTGGCACCCCCGAGGCCTGCGCTGTGCTGTTCGACCTGGTGCGTGAGATCAACCGCCTGCGCGACAGTGATGTAGACGCTGCTGCCGGCCTGGCCGGTCGCCTGCGGGAGCTGGGTGATGTGCTGGGTGTGCTGCAGCTGGACGCCGATGACTTCCTGCGTGCGGGCGCCGAAGGCAAGGTCGATGCGGCCGAGGTCGAGGGCTTGATCCAGGCGCGCCTGCAGGCGCGGGCAGACAAGAACTGGGCCGAGTCCGACCGCATTCGCGACCAGCTGACCGCCATGGGCGTCGTGTTGGAAGACAGCAAGGGTGCCACTACCTGGCGCCTGGCTGACTGATCGATGCAATGGGGGCCGCTTTGCGGCCCATCGCGACACAAGGCCGCAATGCAGGACTCGAAGACTACACGGTTCTTGTGGGAGCGGGCGTGCCCGCGAACACCGGCGCAGCCGGTGCCAGGCACCGCGTCGCCTGCTTCGCGGGCATGCCCGCTCCCACAATGAATCTCGCAGGCTTTTCAAATTTTGAGAATGAATCTCGCAGGCTTTTCAAATTTTGAGAAAGACAGTTGCTCCTGCAAGTACGGCGGCAACTCCAAGCCAGCGCAGACCCCCTGTGGGAGCGGGCGTGCCCGCGAACACCGGCAAAGCCGGTGCCAGACACCGCGTCGCCTGCTTCGCGGGCTTGTCCGCTCCCACAGGTGAATCGCGCAGGCTTTTCAAATTTTTGAGAAAGACAGTTGCTTCTGCAGGTACGGCGGCAACTCCAAGCCAGCGCAGACCCCCTGTGAGCGGGCGTGCCCGCGAACACCGGCAAAGCCGGTGCCAGACACCGCGTCGCCTGCTTCGCGGGCTTGCCCGCTCCCACAGGTGAATCGCGCAGGCTTTTCAAATTTTGAGAAAGACAGTTGCTCCTGCAGGTACGGCGGCAACTCCAAGCCAGCGCAGACCCCCTGTGGGAGCGGGCGTGCCCGCGAACACCGGCAAAGCCGGTGCCAGATACCGCGTCGCCTGCTTCGCGAGCTTGCCCGCTCCCACAAGGTGAATCGCGCAGGCTTTTCAAATTTTGAGAAAGACAGTTGCTCCTGCAAGTACGGCGGCAACTCCAAGCCAGCGCAGACCCCCTGTGGGAGCGGGCATGCCCGCGAACACCGGCGCAGCCGGTGCCAGATTCCGCGTCGACTGCTTCGCGGGCTTGCCCGCTCCCACAGGTGAATCGCGCAGGCTTTTCAAATTTTGAGAAAGACAGTTGCTCCTGCAAGTACGGCGGCAACTCCAAGCCAGCGCAGGCCCTGTAGGAGCGGGCTTGCCCGCGAACACCGGCGCAGCCGGTGCCAGACACCGCGTCGCCTGCTTCGCGGGCAAGCCCGCTCCCGCAATGAATCGCGCAGGCTTTTCAAATTTTTGAGAAAGACAGTTGCTCTTACAGCGCGGCCTTGTGTCGCGATGGGCTGCAAAGCAGCCCCGATGGTTATTTGGCCAGCCCGGCCAATGGGCAATGCAGTACCAGCTTGGCCCCACCCAAAGGGCTCTCGCCAATTTCCAGGCCGAACCCATGCAGGTCGACGATCGCCGCAACGATTGATAGCCCCAGGCCGAACCCGGCGTGGCGGTGGCCTTCATCACTGCGGTAGAACCGCTTCAGTACCGCCGTGCGTTCTTCTGCCGGAATACCCGGCCCGCTGTCTTCGATGGCCACGTGGACGCCGGTATCGTCCTGGGTGGCGGCCACGCGCACCTGCCCACCTTCCGGGGTGAACTTGATCGCGTTACCTACCAGGTTGGCCAGCGCCTCGAACAACAGCTCGCGGTCGCCGTGCAACGCCGGCAAACGCCCCGGCTGGTGCAGCTCCAGGTGAATGCCGCCATCTTCGGCCAACGGCAGGTAGAAGTCGTGCAGCTCTACCAGCAAATCATGCGGGTCAAGCTGCACGAAGCCGGCACGGCGTTGGCGGTCTTCCAGTTCGCTGATGCGCAACAACCCACGAAAACGCGCCATGAGGGTGTCGGTTTCGCCGATGGCCTGGTCCAGTGCCTCGGCTTGCGCGGAATCGTTGTCGCTTTGCTGGCGTATGCGGTACAGCTGGGCGCGCAGGCGGGTCAGTGGGGTGCGCAGGTCGTGGGCAATGTTGTCGCACACGCCCTTGACCTCGTGCATCAGCCGCTCGATGCGGTCAAGCATGGCATTGACGATGGCGGCCAGCATGTCCAGTTCGTCGCGCCGGGCCGACAGCGGTAGGCGGTGCGTGAGGTCGCCGGCGACAATCAGCTCGGCCTGGGCCTGAATGGCCCGGATGCGTTTCAGGGGGCGGCGGCGCAGCAGGTACCAGCCGGCGAACCCGGGGATCAGGGTGAACGAGATACCCCAGAGCAAGGCATCGAGAATGATCCGTGTGACGACGAACAATGAGCCGTTATCGCGGAACAGCACCAGCCAGCGCCCATCCTGCACCTTGATGGCCACTGCATCGCAGCTGTCGCGGGGCATGCGCGGATCATCGGCGTCCAGGCAGCGCTTCAGCTCATGGATCTTGCCGTCCAGCCGCAGCCCAGGGGGCAGGGCACGAACACTGCCGCCCAGCGGGTTGAGTTGTGCATCGAACAGGCCATAGGCATCGAAGCTGCGTTCCTCGAAAGCCTGGCTGGCGATCAGGGCGTCGTCCAGCTGCTTGCCGCTCATGTGCGCGAACAGGTGCTGACGCTGCAGCATGGAATGGCGGGTGAGCTTGTTCAGGTAGCTGGAAACCTCGAAGTACAGCACCCCCATGAGGATGCTGCTCCAGGCCACGAACAGAAAACTGTACAGTGCCAGCAGCCGGCTGGTGGACGAACTCCAGCCTTTAGACGGGTTCAGCAATGGCATAGCCGGAGCCCCGCACCGTACGGATCAGCGGCGACTGGCCGGGTGAGTCGATTTTCTTGCGCAGGCGGCCGATATGCACGTCGATCAGGTTGGTACCCGGGTCGAAGTGGTAACCCCACACTTCCTCGAAAATCATCATCCGCGTAATGACCTGGCCGCTGTGGCGCATCAGGTACTCCAGCAGTTTGTACTCGGTGGGCAGCAGGTTGAGGGTGTTGTCGCCGCGGCGCGCTTCGTGGCTGATCAGGTCCAGTTGCAGGTCGGCGACCTGCAGGCGGGTCTGGGTCATCGGCACGCTGTTGCGGCGCAGCAGCACCTCGACCCGGGCGGCCATTTCGTCGGAGGCGAACGGCTTGGTCAGGTAGTCGTCACCGCCGGCGCGCAGGCCGCGCACCCGCTCATCGACGTCGGAGAGGGCGCTGATCATCAGGATCGGCGTGGCGATCTTGAGGTTGCGCAGGGTCGTGACGATGGTCAGGCCATCGACCTCGGGCAGCATGCGGTCCAGGGTGATCAGGTCGTAACCGCCGGCAATGGCCTTGGCCAGGCCTTCACGACCATTGTCGGCCCACTCCACCTCAAGGCCATGGCTGGTAAGTTCGGCGACGATTTCCTGGCCGGTGACGGCGTCGTCTTCGATGGTCAGTACGCGAGGCATGCTGGTTCCTGGGCATCTAATGGAGACTCGATTGTGCCAAAGAATAGACAACCGGCGATTTAAGAAAAATTCATCTTGCCACAACCCACCTGGGTTCACCCATTGCGAAGACAGACGAGCATGTCGCAGCAGGCTGTGAGAGGATGTCCGTCAACACAGCCAGGACCCCGAACGCAGCCTGATGAAGACACCCAAAAGAATCGAACCCCTGATCGAAGACGGCCTCGTCGACGAAGTACTGCGGCCGTTGATGAGTGGCAAGGAAGCCGCCGTGTACGTGGTGCGTTGCGGTAGCCAGGTGCGCTGCGCCAAGGTCTATAAAGAAGCCAACAAGCGCAGTTTCCGCCAGGCCGCCGAATACCAGGAAGGCCGCAAGGTGCGCAATAGCCGCCAGGCCCGGGCCATGGCCAAGGGCAGCAAGTACGGCCGCAAAGAGGCCGAGGACGCCTGGCAGAACGCCGAAGTGGCGGCACTGTTCCGCCTGGCCGGCGCCGGGGTCCGGGTGCCCAAGCCCTATGACTTCCAGGACGGCGTGTTGCTGATGGAGCTGGTGACCGACGCCGATGGCGATGCCGCCCCCCGGCTCAACGACGTGCACCTGGAGGCCGAGGAGGCGCGGGTGTTCCATGCCTTCGTCATTCGCCAGATCGTGCTGATGCTGTGTGCCGGGCTGGTCCATGGCGACCTGTCCGAATTCAATGTGCTGCTCGGCCCGGACGGGCCGGTGATCATCGACCTGCCGCAGGCAGTGGACGCCGCCGCCAACAACCACGCATTCAGCATGCTGCAGCGTGACGTGGACAACATGGCCCACTACTTCGGGCGCTTTGCCCCAGAGCTGAAGAGCACGCGCTATGCCCAGGAAATGTGGGCGTTGTACGAGGCTGGCAAGTTGCTGCCTGATACCGTGTTGACCGGGGTATTCCAGGACGACGAGCATGAGGCCGACGTTGGCGGGGTGATGCGGGAAATCGACGCCGCCCGCTTGGACGAGGCCCGGCGCCGGGCAGCGCGTGCCGAGGCGGATAACGGCCCGGCCAAGGCCGAGGAGCCGACACCGCCCTGGCTGCAATGATGTGCTGCCGGTGCAGCCCGCTTCGCAGGTTCCCCCCCGAAGCGGGCAACACCGGCTCAGCCAGTGCCCTGCGCGGCCATTACCTTTGATGCAGGACAATATCTCGTCATCCGGCCTTTTCACTGGCCCCTGACAGGCATAAGGTATACGCCGTTCAAATTCCCTGGAGCAGTCATGTCCAACCAATTCCCCTCCGTTCGTCCTCGCCGCCTGCGCCAGAACGAGTCCCTGCGCACCGTATTCCAGGAAACCGAATTCCGCCTTGAAGACCTGATCCTGCCGATCTTCGTGGAAGAAGGCATCGACGACTTCGTGCCCATCAGCAGCATGCCCGGCGTGAACCGCATCCCTGAGAAGCGGCTGGCCCAGGAAATCGAGCGCTATGCCCGCGCCGGTATCAAATCGGTGATGACCTTCGGTGTGTCTCACCACCTGGATGCGGTTGGCAGCGACACCTGGAACGAAAACGGCCTGGTGGCGCGCATGTCGCGTATCTGCAAGGACACCGTGCCGGAAATGGTGGTGATGTCCGATACCTGTTTCTGCGAATACACCAGCCACGGGCACTGCGGCGTGCTGCATGACCACGGCGTGGACAACGACGCCACCTTGGTCAACCTGGGCAAGCAGGCGGTGATCGCCGCCGCTGCCGGTGCCGACTTCATCGCACCTTCGGCGGCGATGGACGGCCAGGTCCAGGCCATTCGTAGCGCGCTGGACGGTGCAGGCTTCCACGACACTGCGATCATGGCCTATTCGACCAAGTTCGCCTCGTCGCTGTACGGCCCGTTCCGCGAAGCAGGCGGCACTGCGCTCAAAGGTGACCGCAAGAGCTACCAGATGAACCCGATGAACCGCCGCGAGGCCGTGCGTGAATCGCTGCTTGACGAGCAGGAAGGTGCAGACGTGCTGATGGTCAAGCCGGCCGGTGCCTACCTTGACGTGATCGCCGACATTCGTGCGGCCTCGCGCCTGCCGCTGGCGGCGTACCAGGTCAGCGGTGAGTACGCGATGATCAAGTTCGGTGGCCTTGCCGGTGCCATCGACGAAGGCCGCGTGGTGCGCGAAAGCATTGGCGCTATCAAGCGCGCCGGTGCCGACCTGATCCTGACCTACTTCGCCATGGACCTGGCCCGCGAAGGCATTTGAGCAGCAAAGCAGCTCCCCTGGCCTGGGGGCGGGCTTACCCGCCCCCAGCGCAATTCCCTACAAAAATTCATTAAGCGCTGAATTATTTTGTGTCCCGTTGTATCAGATGCCATAGAGCATTGATCGACAGGGATACAGGCATGAAATCTCGCAGGAAAAGCGTCAAACCTATTGGCCTCAAGGACATCACGATCGTCGACGATGCCAAGATGAAGAAGGCGATCACCGCCGCTGCACTGGGTAACGCCATGGAGTGGTTCGACTTCGGTGTCTATGGCTTCGTCGCCTATGCATTGGGCAAGGTGTTCTTCCCCAACGCCGACCCCAGTGTGCAAATGATCGCGGCGTTGGCCACCTTTTCGGTGCCATTCCTCATTCGCCCCCTGGGCGGGCTGTTCTTCGGCGCCCTCGGCGACAAGTTCGGCCGGCAGAAAATCCTTGCCGCCACCATCGTCATCATGTCCCTTAGCACCTTTGCCATTGGCTTGATACCGTCCTATGCCAGTATCGGCATATGGGCGCCGATACTGCTGTTGCTGGCGAAAATGGCCCAGGGCTTCTCGGTGGGCGGCGAGTACACCGGCGCCTCGATCTTCGTGGCCGAGTATGCGCCTGACCGCAAGCGCGGCTTCCTTGGCAGCTGGCTGGACTTCGGCTCGATCGCCGGCTTCGTGCTGGGCGCCGGGGTAGTGGTGCTGATTTCCACGGTGCTTGGCGAAGAAAGGTTCCTTGAGTGGGGCTGGCGCCTGCCGTTCTTCCTGGCCTTGCCGCTGGGCATCATCGGCCTCTACCTGCGTAACGCCCTGGAGGAAACCCCCGCGTTCCAGCAGCACGTCGACAAGATGGAGCAGGGTGACCGCGAGGGCCTGGCGTCGGGGCCCAAGGTGTCGTTCAAGGAAGTGGCGACCAAGCACTGGCGTAGCCTGGTGACCTGCATTGGCGTGGTGATCGCCACCAACGTCACCTACTACATGCTGTTGACCTACATGCCCAGCTACCTCTCGCACAACCTGCACTACAGCGAGGACCATGGCGTACTGATCATCATCGCGATCATGGTCGGCATGCTGTTCGTGCAGCCCATCATCGGCCTGCTGAGCGACAAGTTCGGCCGTCGCCCGTTTATCGTGGTCGGCAGTATCGGGCTGTTCGCCCTGGCCATTCCGGCGTTCATGCTGATCAACAGTGGTGTGCTGGGGTTGATCTTCTCGGGGCTGCTGATCATTGCGGTGCTGCTGAACTTCTTCATCGGTGTCATGGCGTCGACGTTGCCGGCGATGTTCCCCACTCACATCCGCTACAGCGCACTGGCCAGTGCCTTCAACATTTCCGTGCTGATCGCCGGCCTGACCCCCACCATCGCCGCCTGGCTGGTGGAAAGCAGCGGCAACCTGTACATGCCCGCCTACTACCTGATGGTGATCGCCGCGGTGGGCCTGGTGACCGGCCTGACCATGAAGGAAACCGCCAACAAACCGCTGCGCGGTGCCGCACCGGCGGCATCGGACATCGACGAGGCGCGCGAGCTGCTGCAGGAACACCACGACAACATCGAGCAGAAGATCGAGGACATCGACGAGCAGATCGCCGAGCTCGAGGCCAAGCGCAAGTTGTTGGTCCAGCAGCACCCGCGCATCGATTGATCAGCGCGGCATGTAGCCACGCTGCCAGGCACGTGGAATGAACCGCGACACCAGGGCCAGCAGGCACGCCAGCACGCAACTGCCGGCCAGTGCCTGCAGGCCCAGGTGGTGTTGCAGCCAGGCGCCCAGCGCGGCGCCCAGCAGCATCCCTGCCCACGGCACCAGTTGCACCCGCCAGCCGTGGCGCCGCTCGCCCAGCAACCAGCGCCCGAGGCCGCGGCCGAAGCGTGACAGTGCACCGGTGACGTAGGTCAGGCCGATGGGCAGGCCGTTCACTTGCTCGACGACTGCGTTGATCATGCCCATGGCCAGGGTCGCGGCCAGCAATGCCGGGAAGGTGGCCGCCAGTGGCCACGCTGCGGCGCAAGCCAGCAACGCCGCCACGACCACCAGCACGGGCCAGGCCCGGCGACGGAAGCCGCGCGCCAGCACTACCCCCAACGTGTTACCCGCGACAAAGCCCAGCAAAGCGCCGCTCAGGCGCAGCACCAGGGCCATGTCAGCCTGGCTGATCGCCACCGCCAGGCGCGTGGTATTACCGCTCATGAACGATACGAAGTCGCCCAGGGCCAGCAGGCCAATGGCGTCGGTCATGCCTGCCAGCACCGAAAGCCCGGCCACCAGGCCAAGGCCGACACGGCCACGCAGCACCTGCAGGCGCAAGCGCCTGGCCGTACGGGTAGTAAGGGGATGGGGTAGCACGGGCAGGCCTCAGGGCAACAGGTTTTCGCGGGCCAGGGTGCCTTTGATGGTGCGCTCGACCACATCCACCAGCACCATGGTCTGGTGATCGACCTCGATGTTCAGCAAGTCGCCGGCAGCGTAGCTGGCGAACGTGGTCTGGCGCAGGGTTTCCGGGATCAGGTTGATGGTGACCAGGTTGTCTTCCACGTCGGCCACGGTCAGGCTGCAGCCGTTGACCCCGATGAAGCCCCGCGGGAACACGTACTTGCCCCATGGCGGCGGCATGCGGAAACGGATGAAGGCGCCGGTCTGCTCGATCGACAGTTCGACTATTTCTGCGGTCGTGGCAATGTGGCCAGCCATGAGGTGGCCGCCGACTTCGGCGTTCATCTTCGCCGAACGCTCGATGTTAACCCCCTGGCCGGCCTTGAAATTGCGCAGGTTGGTGCGTTCCAGGGTGGCCGTCATTGCATCGAACCTGACGTGGCTGCCGTCGATCTCGGTGACAGACAAGCACGTGCCCTCGACGCTGACGCTGGCGCCGATCTTCAACTCATCGAGCAGTTCCGGGGTGAGGTCGATGGTGAACTGGTTGTGGCCCGGGTAGCTGGTCACATCAAGCAGTGGGCGGACGGCCTGGACGATGCCGGTGTACATGGTGTTGCTCCTGGGCGCGAAAAGAAAACACCCGAACGCTATGCCTGTACGGCCTCAAAAGCAAGGCGCCAGCGCCCTGGTGCTGCCCAGGCATGCGGGCGGGCACACCCAGGGCGCTGGCCGGCTCACACATGCCCGGTGCTGTTGACGATCCGCAGGCACAGCGCTTCGTACGGGTCCAGGTTCACCAGCAAACGGCCATCCTCGGTCAGGTCGCCTTCTACCGTTTCGTTGATCATGTCCACCACCGGCCCTGGCGTGAAGCCCGTGAGCAGTAGCTCCTCGGCGATCACCTCCTGGCTGAAGTTCAACGCACTGATCTGGATGCCGCGCCCGGCCGGTAGCTCATGCACCATGACCAGCAACCCAGGGCTGCTGACCTCCGGCACCAGCACCTGGCGGCTGGTGGCAATGCCGTAGGCCTGGCGCACCGCGAGCAGTTTTTTCACCTTGCAGGCGAACGAGTCAGGGTTGTCCAATTGGCTGTCGAGGCTGCCATACAGCGCCCGCGCCCGCGGCATGCCGCGTACAGAGGTATCCGCTTGCGGGTCGAGCCCGGCCAGGTCGTAGCCGCCGCGGTGAATCCAGCGGGTATCGCCATCGAGCATGCGCTCGGCCACGGCTTCGCCAGGCAAGGGCAGGGCGCCGACCATGTCCCAGCCCGACAGCGCCACCACACCTGGCTGCATGGCGTTGTACATGACCAGCAGCAGGTGCAGTTTCTGGATCTGCTCGATGTCCGCCGGGCCTATCTGGTCGAGGTCGCGGATGCCCAGTGCCGCAGTGATGAGGCTGGCGGTGGTGCAGGCGATACCATTGGTGACGAAGCGCAGGTTGTAGGGCGCATGCTCGCCCGACAGGCGTTCGTAGATTTCTTCGCGGATGTGCTCGCGCAGGATGTTGCCGGGTAATGTCTGGCCCTTGTACAGGTACATGTCATGGGCATGCAGGGTCCAGAAGTGCACCAGCTCCACGGTCAATTCGTCGTGGTTCTGCAGGGCATGGATCAGTGAGGCCGGGTCGATGCCGAAGGCGTGCATTTCCTTGAGCATCAGGCGCAGGAACTCGGTGTCGCCGGTCAGCAAGGCATGTTGGTAGGCGGGCCGGGTGACGAAGTCGTAGGACAGGTCGGCACCGCCCTTGGACATTTGCGCAATGTCATCGAGGGTCAGGTTCAGCTCCTGGAAACTGAAACCGCCGGCCTTGCGGATCATGCCACCGATCAATTGGTTGCCGACCAGCGACAGCGGGTGGCTTTCCGACCAGGCGGTGCCGCTGGCGCGGGTTTCCACCCCGAGAAAACCGTTGGCATCCAGGCGCAGGCCACGTGCACCCAGGCAATCCAGGGCATGCAGGGCGTCGCCGATGATCATCTGCTGGGCGGCAAAGGTGGGGTCCAGCCAGTTCAGCGACGGCTGGCCTTCCTTGAAGTAGTGCAGGTAGACCCAACGCCGGGTCTTGCCGTCGACACCGGTGACCGGTGGGGTGGCGCTCCAGTCGGTTTCCTTGACCCCCGGCTCGAAGAAAATCACCCGCTGCAACTGCCCGACGATGTAATGGCGTGCCTTGAGCTCGTCGCACTGTGCGGGCAGCAGGTTGGCCGAGTCACGTCCGGGTGGCACCTCGGGCAGCAAGTGCCAGTCTTCCTCGCGTATCTCCACCATGTGGTACAGGCCCGGGTAGGCGCCGTAGGCCATTTCCGCCAGGCGGAAGTCGGCGCCCTTGCCGGTGTGCGAAGGGATCAGGTCGTCGATGGTCACCGCATTGTGCGCGGCGGCCATGCGGCTCATCTGGATCAGCTCCGGCTCGCTGCCATAGAGCGGGTCGATATCGAAGCTGATGCGGTCGAAGTTGCCGTCCACGCTGGGTGTGAGCTCGCGGTCGAGAATACCGCCAGACAGCTTGATCGGCCCGGTGTGCAGGCCTTGAATGCCGATTTCCGACAGGCGCTTCCACAAGGCTTCATGGGCCAGGGCACCGAGCACCGAGCAGCCCTCTGGGGCGATGATGGCATCGGGGTAAACGGTCAGCCAGACCGAGGCGATTTCAGTGGCCCGGCGGGGCTGAGCCTCGGCGTAGGGTTGTTGCCACAGGCGCGACTGGCCTGAATAAAGGCTGGCGCGCTCCTGGGAAGCCTTGAGCATGGCGCGCGCTTCGAGCCATTTCACGTATGCAGGGTCGGGCTGGGTCATTTCGCGTCCTCTTTGCGTGTCGGCACCGGCTCAGGTTATGACGGCAGAGCGGTCGGATCGTTCGGCCGGGAGCCAGGCCCTGCGCGAAATGCCTGGCACAGCGTGTTCAGCGCCGTGCAGCCCACTGCTGCGGTGCCAGGAAGGCACCGTGGAAGTAATTGCGCAAAGCCTGCATCGCCGGGCTGAACGCCCGCTCGCGGTGCCAGGCCAGCCCCACGCTCATGGGCGCTACCGGGTCGCTGATGGTCACTGTTTCGATGCGCTTGCCCTCCAGCGACCATGGCCGGTGCACCAGGTCTGACAGAATCGCTACGCCACTGCCATTGGCGACCATGCTGCGCACCGCCTCCACCGAACTGGTGCGCACGCGCACGCTGGGCCGTTGCCCGGCCTGCTGCCAATAGCGCATGGCGCTTTGCTCGGCTTCGTCCACGGTCAACAAAATGAACGGCTCTGTGGCGACATCGGCCAGGCTCACGGCCGAGCGTTCGCACAGGGGGTGGTGCGCGGGCAGCCATAGGCGGCGCTCGGAGTTGAACAGCGTTTCTGAAACGATAGCCGGGTGGGTCAGGTTGGCGGTCAGCACCACCGCCATGTCGAAACGCCCCTCCAGCAGCCCTTGCTCGATGGCACTGCGCTCTTGTTCGTAAAGTTCCAGGGTCACGTCGGGGTGCCAGTGTTCCAGGCGCTGCAAGTGGTGCGGCAGGAAGTAGCCGATCACCGTGTAGCTGGCTGCCAGGCGCAACAGGCCGCTGGCACGTATGTCCGGCAAAGGGCTGTTCAGCGCATCGTCGACGCTGCGCAGGATGACGTAGGCGCGGTTGAGGAAGTGCCGGCCGGCTTCGGTCAGGTTCATGCCCTGGGCGGAGCGCTGGAACAGCAGCACGCCGAGCATGGCCTCCAGCTCTTTGATTGCCGTGGTGACCGCCGACTGGGAAATATTGAGGTGGATGGCGGCCTGGGAGATCTGGCCGATTTCGGCAGTGGCGACAAAGTAGCGCACCTGGCGCAAGGTAAGTGACACGGCAGGCTCCCGGGGTATCTGTTTTTCCGAAGACACCCATTCTGTTTATAGATCTTCCCAAGGGGTAGGGGAGAATCTAACGTGGCTTGCATGCAGCCACAAGCGCCAGGGAGATACGGTCATGCAAGCAGTGGATTTCAACTCGGACATGGGCGAGGGCTTTGGCCCGTGGACCATTGGCGACGGCGTGGATAACGAGCTGATGGGTTACATCAGCAGCGCCAATATCGCCACCGGTTTTCATGCCGGCGACCCCGGCACCATGCGCCGTACGGTGGAGCGGGCCAAGGCCCTGGGGGTTGCCGTGGGGGCACACCCGGGGTTCCGCGACCTGGTCGGTTTCGGTCGCCGGCACATCAACGCATCGGCGCAGGAACTGGTCGACGACATGCTTTACCAGCTCGGGGCGCTGCGTGAAATCGCCCGGGCCCAGGGCGTGAGCCTGCAGCACATCAAACCCCACGGGGCGCTTTACATGCACCTGGCCCGTGACGAGCAAGCTGCACGCTTGCTGGTGGAAAACCTGCGGCTGATCGAACCGCAGTTATTGCTGTTCTGCATGCCTGGCTCGGTGATCTGCCGCATTGCCCAGGAGCTTGGCCAGCCGGTGGTGCGCGAGTTCTATGCCGACCGCGAGTACGACCTGAGCGGCTCGATCGTGTTCACCCGTAACGTAAGGGGCTACCAGCCTTTGGCGGTCGCCGAGCGCGTACTGCGGGCTTGTCGGCAAGGTGTGGTGCGCACCGTCGAGGGCCAGGACCTGGCCATCGAGTTCGATTCCATTTGCCTGCACAGTGACACGCCAGGCGCCCTCGACCTGGTCGAGGCCACGCGCAAGGCGCTGGACCAGGCTGGCATCGTGGTGCGTGCACCGCGCTGACGCTGGCATCCGGCAGCCACAGGCCGGAGCCTGATCATGTTGTTTTCGCCTGCCTTTCTATAAAGATTTCAAGAAAAGGAACAGTCATGGCCGAATCGCTTGCTACAACGCCTATCCGCTACAGCTTCGGCGCCGACGAGCACCTGTTTGCCGAGGTCAGCGAGAGCATGTCGCTGGAAGCCTTCTTCAAAGGTATGGCCGTCACCCGTGCGGTAGAGCGCCTGGCGCTGGACGGCGTGCTGGATGTGTGCTTGGCCAACGCGTCGTTCCAGGTGCGTTTCGACCCCGACCGCATCGCCCCCGATGCCCTGCTGGCAGCGGTGCGCGGTGCCGAAGCGCAGGCGGTGGCCGAGCGTTCGTTGCATACCCGCATCATTGAGATTCCGGTGCTGTACAACGACCCCTGGACCCACGAAACCTTGATGCGCTTTCGGGACCGCCACCAGGACCCGGCCAGCACCGACCTGGAGTACGCGGCCCGCATCAACGGCCTGGCCGATGTCGACGCGTTCATTGCCGCGCACAGCGGTGCACCGTGGTTCGTTTCCATGGTCGGCTTCGTCGCTGGCCTGCCGTTCATGTTCCAGATGGTCGAGCGCCAGCGCCAGTTGCAAGTGCCCAAGTACCTGCGGCCGCGTACCGACACGCCCCGCCTGACCCTGGGCCATGGCGGTTGTTTCGGTTGCATCTATTCGGTGCGCGGCGCGGGCGGTTACCAGATGTTCGGCGTCACCCCGGCACCGATCTACGACCCGCAACAGACCTTGAGCTACCTGAAGGAGCACATGGTGTTCTTCCGCCCAGGTGACATCGTGCAATTCAAACCCATCGACCGCCGCGCGTATGACCAGGCAGTGGCTGAGGTGGAGGAGGGCCGTTTCGACCTGCGCATTCGCCCGGTGGTGTTTTCCCTGGACGCATTCCTTGCCGACCCGGTCGGCTACCCGAAATCGCTGCAGGAGGTGCTGGCATGATCAAGGTACTCAAACCGGGCCTGGCGACCTCCGTGCAGGACCTGGGCCGCGAAGGCTATTACCACCTGGGCATTCCGCCATCTGGCGCGCTCGACCAGTATGCCCTGAGCGCAGCCAATTACCTGGTGGGCAACCCGCCGGGCGCTGCCGGCCTGGAATGTGCGCTGGTCGGCCCTGAACTTGAGTTCCAGGCAGATGCGCTGGTGGCAGTGTGCGGTGCGCAGATGCCCGCCTTGCTCGATGGCCGCGAGCAGCGGCCTGACACGGCATTTGCCGTGCGCGCCGGGCAGGTGCTGCGTTTCAGCTTCCCGACGGCGGGGGCGCGGGCCTACCTGGCAGTGGCGGGGGGGATTGATGTGGCCGAGGTGCTGGGTAGCCGATCGACCTACGCGCTTGGGGCCTTGGGTGGCTTCCAGGGGCGCAAGTTGTTGGCCGGTGACCTGTTGCCGGTCGGCACGCCCACCGGCACCGGCCGCGCCGGCGCAAGCCTGCCGATGGCACTGCGCCAGGCCCTGGGCGGCGAAGTGGTGCTGCGGGTGGTGCCGGGGTTGTATTTTCACCGGCTGACCGAAGCTGCTGCGCAAAGCTTCTTCACCGAAGCCTGGACGGTAGGCTCCGAGGCGGATCGCATCGGTTACCGCTACAAAGGCGGCAGTGCCTTGAGTTTCCAGCCACGGGAGCAACCGTTCGGTGCTGGTTCGGACCCTTCCAACATCGTCGACAGCTGCTACCCCATCGGCTCGATCCAGGTTCCGGCCGGGCTGGAGCCGATCATCCTGCACCGGGATGCCGTATCGGGCGGTGGCTACGCCATGATTGGCACGGTGATCAGCGCCGACCTCGACCTGATCGGGCAGATGCAGCCGAATCAGCAGGCACGCTTTCTGAAAGTCAGCCTGGAGCAGGCGCTGGAGGCACGCCGCTCTTACAAGAAGAAGCTGGCGTGCCTGGGCCGGTTGTTCAGCTGAACGGAGGACAACTGGCCGATGCGGGGGGACAAGGGCCGCCAACCCCGCCCGGCCATTTACGCGGGTTGCTGGGCCAAACCGTTACTGACGTTGCGCCCCAGCACCAGCACGGTGACGAAGCCACAGCCCACCAGGGCCGTGGCCAGGCTCAAGAGCACTGCGGTGCCCATGTGGTCCACCACTTGGCCGCCAAAGAACGAGCCTACGGCAATGATCACCTGGAACAAGGCCACGAACAGCGGCATGCCCCGCTCGACATCCTTGGGCGCGACCACGAACATCCAGATATTGGCGCAGGCCGGGAACGCGCCGAAGGCGAACCCCCACAGCGCAATCAGCATCGCCGCGCCGGTCAGGCCGGTGGCGAAGTACGGAAACAGCGCTGTGCTGGCGGCGATCAGCAGTGCCACCAGCATCAGCGAATGGCGCACACTGCGGTTGGCTGCGAAGCCGGCGAAGATATTGCCCATGAACCCGGCCACGCCATACAGCAGCAACAATGAGCCGATGGTCGGGCCGTCGAAGCCGGCGTTCTGTTTGAAGAACGGCGCTACATAGGTGTAGGCGGCAAAATGCGCCAGGCCAATCAACAGCACGGCGATCAGGCCCACACGCGCTTGCGGGTTGATGAACAGCGCCGGCAGGTCGCGCACACCAATGGCTTTTTCGGGCAAAAGCCGCGGCAGCAGCAACACCTGCGCCAGGAGCACGGGCACGCCCACCAGTGCAGTCACCAGGAAGGTCATTCGCCAGCCCAGCAGGCCGCTTAGCCAGGTGCCTACCGGCACGCCCACCACCGTCGCCAGGGTCACCCCGGCCATGATGATCGAGTTGGCCTTGGCCACGCCAACGCCCTCAGGGGCCAGGCGCCCGCTGAGGGCGATGGCCGTGGCCCAGAAGCCGCCGATGCTGACACCCAGCAGCACCCGGCCGAGCAATAGCAGGCTGAAGTCGCCCGCATAGGCGACGATGCTGTTGGCGATGATCATGATCAGCGTCAGGCCGATCAGCAGGTAGCGCCGGTCCAGCGCGCCAACGCCCACGGAAATGGCCGGGGCGGCCAGCGCGGCCATGATGCCGGGCAAGGTGACCATCAGGCCGGCGAAGCCTGCACTGATACCCAAGTCGCTGGCGACATCGTTGAGAACGCCCACCGGCAGAAATTCGCTGGTGACCAGGGCGAAGGCACCAATGGCGACCGAGAGGATCGCCAGCCACTGCTGGGTCACGCTCTGTTGATTATGTTCAGGACGGCCCCGTGGGGCCTGGCTGGCACTTGGCATGGTGGTGACTTCCAAGGAGGGATGACGCCTGTAGCAGGCGCGGGAGGGGGGATCGGCCGGGGATTATAGGGGTGGGTGTGGGCGGCCGACAGGCGAACGGCGTGATAGTGAACATCAGTGCCATCGATGAAACGCCGGGCGCAGAGCGGTTGCTGGCGAATGACGCCTCGGCGTGCAGACCGCTGACCCAAAATATTGCATGAGTCTTCTTGATGCTTTCACCTAGCAGTACTAATACTAAATCACGGCCGCAGAGGGATGATCATGCAAACACGCTTCGTTGTGGTTCCCGCAGTGCCGCTGAAAAAAGAGGTTCAGCCTCGGCGGCTTGGCTTTCCCGCTGCATTGAGCGAGGGTTACGACCTCTACGATACGCAAGACAAGGTGCGGTTGAGCCTGAACTTTGCCACCCGAGCCCAGGCGGAATTCGAGTGTGACTGTCGCAACCGCTGCCCGGATGCCGACGCTGCGGAGATCGCCGGCATGGTCTAGTCACGTACGGTGGGCCTCACCAAGGGGTGGGGGTAGCGATCAGCCGTGCTTGCGCAGGGCGGCGACCAGTTCGGCCTTGATCATGCTGGAGCGGCCTTTTATGGCTTTGCTGCGGGCTTCCTTCAGCAGGCTTTCCTTTGTCTGGCTTTCCAGTGAGCTGCTGGATGCGCGCGCGTGTCCGTGGCGGGTGTGTGCTGCCCGCCTGGCCGAATCGGCGCGGGCGGTTTTCTTCTCGCTGGCAGAGGTGCTGTTCCCTGAACCGCCTTGCTTTTCACCGCCGCCGGATTGCTTGTTGACCGTGGCCCAGGCGCGCGCTTCGGCTTCCTCTTTGGCCAGGCCTTTATCCTCGTAGGCGTGCTCGATGTGCTCGGCCTTGCGCTTCTGTTTTTCGGTGTACTTGCCTTTGTCGCCGCGTGGCATGGTGTTCACTCCTGCAGTTGTACCTGAACGGTTGAAACGCTCCCCGCCAGAGAGTGCCGGTCACTGGACGAGCGGCACCGCGGGGGCGCATCGACGACAACAGCCCCTGTGGGAGATTCTCTGGTTTCGGGCAAGGGTAGCCGCAGTATCTTCAGCGCCTGTGAGATCGAGCGCCGCCCGCGCGGCGCATCGCGAGCTGCGCTCGCTCCTACGTTTGTTTCGGGCCAATTATGCCTGGGGGATTTGCGCGCGAACCCTTTGGCGCATGCCTCAATATCGCGTCGTATGAACCAGGCGGTCGCGCGCGCCTCTCACAGGCCTCACTGGCCCGAAAC
>NZ_QJRK01000030.1:0-19213 GCF_003205245.1 Pseudomonas sp. MB-090624
ACAGGAATAATTGGCCCGAAACAAACGTAGGAGCGAGCGCAGCTCGCGATGCGCCGCGCGGGCGGCGCTCGCTCTAACAGGCGTTGCATACCTTGTGGCAAACACCTGTCAGCCCTGATGCGATCCCCGTGGGGGCTGGCTTGCCGGCGACAGGGCCGGCACAGCCAACCAAACTCAAACGGCGTTACGCGGCAGCAACAGCCCCAACGGCAACCGCACCCGCGCCTCGATACCGCCCCCGGACCGGTTGCGTAGCTCGACATTGCCGCCATGCTGCGCCGCAATACGCTTGACGATGGCCAACCCCAACCCGGTCCCCTTGCCACCCCGCGCCCGGTCACCCCGGATGAACGGGTTGAAGATGGTTTCCAGCTCCGACTCATCAATGCCGGTACCGCGGTCCAGCACGCTCAGCACCACGTACGGCGCACTTTCGTCACCCGAGACATAGGCTGCCACCTCGACCCCTTTGCCTGCGTGGTGCAAGGCGTTGCCGATCAGGTTGCCCAACATGCGCTTGAGCGACACGCGGCGCAGCGGGAACGGCGGGATCGGCTCCAGGCACAGGCGCACACGTTCTTCCGGCTGGTTGTAGGGGGCGACCACCTCACGCACCAGGTCCGCCAGGTCGACCTCTTCGACCGGCTCGTCCCGGCCATCACGGATAAACGCCAGGAACTGGTCGAGAATCGCGTCCATGTCTTCGATATCACGGACCATATCGTCGCTCAGGTCGTTGTCACTGTTGAGCAACGACAACGACAAACGCAGGCGCGTGAGCGGTGTACGCAAGTCATGCGAAACCCCGGCCAGCATCAGCTCGCGTTCACGCCCGGCCTGCTCGACGTCTTCGGCCATCTGGTTGAAGGCCCTGTACACCTCGGTCATCTCGCTGGGGGTGTCGCTGATCGGCAACCGCACGCTGCGCCCCTGGCCCAGCTGGCGGGCGGCGAACACCAGGCGCTTGAGCGGCTGGTTCAACTGCCGCACGAAGATCCACGCCGAAGCGGTGGACAACAGGCCAATGGCCAGGAACCAGCCCAGCACGTTCCAGATTTTCTGCCCGCGTAGCGGGTGCGGGTACAACGGCACCTTCAACCAGCCCGGGCCCAGGCTCGGCGCATTTACCCACAGCGCCGGCGGCGCATGAATGCGCAGGCGTACTTCGGTGTCCTCGCCCAGCTCGGCCTGCATCTGGCGTTGGTAAATTTCGCTGTAGGGCCAGTGCTGCTCGCCTTCGGGCACGCCCGAGCCGGTCACACGAATGAGGCCTGCCGCCTCGGCGATCTTGTCGCGGTTTTCTTCGTCGGCAGCCCAATACGCGCGCAAAGTCAGCGCCACACCGTGGCTGTACTGCCGGTCGACCAGTACGTCCTCGTTCATCAGCAGGTAGACCAGGGTCAGGGCCTTGGAGAACAGGACAACGATCAACACCAGCCACAGGGTGCGGGCGAAGAAGCTTTGCGGAAACCAGAGCGGTGTTTTCATCGACGGTCAGGCATCACTTTCCGGCGTTTCCGTCCGGCACGAACACGTAGCCCACGCCCCACACGGTCTGGATGTAGCGGGGCTTGGACGGGTCGGGCTCGATCATGCGCCGCAGGCGCGAAATCTGGACGTCGATGGAGCGCTCCAGGGCATCCCATTCACGGCCACGGGCCAGGTTCATCAGCTTGTCGCGGGTCAGCGGCTCGCGGGCATGCATGACCAGCGCCTTGAGCACGGCGAACTCACCGGTGGTGAGCATGTGCACTTCGTCGCCACGCTTGAGTTCGCGGGTGGCCAGCGACAACTCGTAGTCGCCGAAGGTGACCGACTCGTCTTCGCTACCCGGTGCCCCTGGCACGGTGGGTGCCTGGCGGCGCAGCACGGCCTTGACCCGGGCCATCAGCTCGTCCGGGTTGAACGGCTTGCCCAGGTAGTCATCGGCACCCAGCTCCAGGCCCTTGATGCGGCTGAGCTCGTCACCCTTGGCAGTGAGCATGATGATCGGGATCTGGTTGTTGTGCTGGCGCAGGCGCTTGCACGCCGACAGGCCGTCTTCGCCCGGCAGCATCAGGTCCAGCACCACCAGGTTGAACACCTCGCGGGACAGCAGGCGGTCCATCTGTTCGGTGTTGGGCACCGCGCGGGCTCGGTAGCCTTTGCTGGTGAAGAAACGTTCCAGCAGGCTGCTCAGCCCTGGATCGTCGTCGACGATGAGAATCTTTTCACCTTCTGCGGTGTTCGGCGTGCCGGTCATGAATAACTCCTCTGAGATCGCCGCGCATTATGGCGTAGCCATTGCAACGCGTGCCGTGAGCATTGTTAGCAGATTTTTCCCCGGGCGCCAGTTCCGACTGGCCGGGCGCCATCACCGCAAGCGGTTTGCGATGGGTATAATGCGCCGCTTTCATCCTGCGCCGCCGGGCGAAAGCCCATAGGCGACCCCCGTATTCACAAATGTCAGGTGGTTTACATGGACAGCATCAACAGCCGTATCGCCGAGGAACTGGGCGTACGCCCCCAGCAGGTCGAGGCGGCCGTGGGCCTGTTGGACGAAGGCTCGACCGTGCCTTTCATCGCCCGTTACCGCAAGGAAGTGACCGGTAGCCTGGACGACACCCAGCTGCGCCATCTGGAAGAGCGCCTGCGCTACCTGCGCGAACTCGACGAACGCCGCGCCAGCATCCTCTCCAGCATCGAGGAACAGGGCAAGCTGACCCCGGAACTGGCCCGCGAAATCAAGCTGGCCGACACCAAGACCCGCCTCGAAGACCTCTACCTGCCGTATAAGCAAAAGCGCCGCACCAAGGGCCAGATCGCCCTCGAAGCCGGCCTCGGCGAGCTGGCCGACGGCCTGTTCAACGACCCGTCACTGACCCCGGAAAGCGAAGCGGCACGCTTCGTCGATGCCGACAAGGGCGTGGCCGACGTGAAGGCCGCCCTGGAAGGCGCCAAATACATCCTCATGGAGCGCTTTGCCGAAGACGCCGCGTTGCTCGACAAACTGCGCAGCTTCCTCAAGCAGGAAGCCGTGCTCAGTGCCCGCGTGGTGGCCGGCAAGGAAGAAGAAGGCGCCAAGTTCCGCGACTATTTCGCCCATGACGAGCTGTTGCGCACCGCCCCTTCGCACCGCGCCCTGGCAATTTTCCGCGGGCGCAACGAGGGCGTGCTGAGCGCTTCGCTGAAAGTCGGTGAAGAACTGCCGGGTACCCTGCACCCGTGCGAGCTGATGATCAGCAACCACGTCGGCATCGAGAACCGCAGCCGCCCGGCCGACAAATGGCTGGCTGAAGTGGTGCGCTGGACCTGGAAGGTCAAGCTCTACACCCACTTGGAAACCGACCTGTTCGGCGAACTGCGCGACAACGCCGAAGGCGAGGCGATCAACGTGTTCGCCCACAACCTGCACGACCTGCTGCTGGCGGCCCCGGCCGGCCCGCGCGCCACACTGGGCTTCGACCCTGGCCTGCGCACTGGCTGCAAGATCGCCGTGGTCGACGCCACCGGCAAGCTGCTGGACCACACCACGGTCTACCCGCACGCCCCGAAAAACGACTGGGACCGGACCATCGCCATCATGGCCGCGCTGTGCGCCAAGCACTCGGTGGAGCTGATTGCCATCGGCAACGGTACCGCCAGCCGCGAAAGCGACAAGCTGGTCGCCGAACTGGTCAAGAAATATCCAGCCCTGAAAATCACCAAGGTCATGGTTTCCGAAGCCGGCGCGTCGGTGTACTCGGCCTCGGAACTGGCCGCCCGCGAATTCCCGGACCTGGACGTATCGATCCGTGGCGCCGTATCGATTGCCCGCCGCCTGCAGGACCCGTTGGCCGAACTGGTGAAGATCGACCCGAAATCCATCGGCGTTGGCCAGTACCAGCACGATGTCTCGCAGTTGAAGTTGGCCCGTGGCCTGGACGCCGTGGTCGAGGACTGCGTGAACGCCGTGGGCGTGGATGTGAATACCGCCTCGGTGGCGTTGCTGACGCGCATCTCCGGGCTTAACGCCACGCTGGCACAGAACATCGTCGCGCACCGCGACGCCAACGGCCCGTTCGCCACCCGCGCGGCGCTGAAAAAGGTCAGCCGCCTGGGCGAGAAAACCTTCGAGCAGGCTGCCGGCTTCCTGCGGGTGATGAACGGCGACAACCCGCTGGACGCCTCGGCGGTTCACCCCGAAGCCTACCCCCTGGTACAGCGCATCGCCGCCGATACCGACCGCGACATTCGCTCGCTGATCGGCGACAGCAGCTTCCTCAAGCGCCTGGACCCCAAGCGTTTCACCGACGAAACCTTCGGCCTGCCGACCGTGACCGACATCCTGCAGGAGCTGGACAAGCCCGGCCGCGACCCACGCCCGGAATTCAAGACCGCCACCTTCCAGGATGGCGTCGAAGACCTCAAGGACCTGGAGCCAGGCATGATCCTCGAAGGCGTGGTGACCAACGTCACCAACTTCGGTGCCTTCGTCGATATCGGCGTACACCAGGACGGCCTGGTGCATATCTCGGCGCTGTCGGAGAAGTTCGTCAAGGACCCGCGCGAGGCGGTCAAGGCCGGCGACGTGGTCAAGGTCAAGGTCATGGAGGTGGACATCCCGCGCAAGCGCGTGGGCTTGTCGATGCGCATGAGCGACACCCCGGGCGAAAAGGTCGAAGGCAACCGCGGCGGTAACCGTGGCTCGGCAGGCAACCGCCAGCAACAGGTGCCGCGCCAACGTGAAACCGCCACCGCGGCCCCGGCCAACAACGCCATGGCCACGCTGTTCGCCAACGCCAAGCAGCTGAAGAAGAAGTGATGGACATACCACGCGAATATGTCGAAAGCGCCTTCAGCCAGCTCCTTGGCTGCCGCCTGCAACGCCTGGAGCCCGGCGTTGCCGAGGTCGCCCTGGCGCTGCAGCCGCAGTTGCGCAACCGTGGCCAGAAGCTGCACGGCGGGGCTATTTTCAGCCTGGTGGATATCGCCATGGGCCTGGCCTGTTCGGCCAACCATGGCTTTGACCAGCAAAGCGTCACCATCGAATGCAAGATCAACTACATGCGCGCCGTCAGTGACGGCGAGGTCCTGTGCACCGCCCGCGTGCTGCATGCCGGGCGGCGTACCCTGGTGGTCGACGCCGACGTAGTCCAGGGCGACAAACTGGTGGCCAAGGCGCAAGGAACCTTTGCGGTTCTCTAGCTCACCAAGCAGTATCTGCGGTATTTTCAGCAGTGCGCTGGCACTGCTGGATCCGCGTAAACCAGGCGACAACGCCAGTTCCTTTCTCCCTACCCTTGTAGACCGTTATCTCTACCCCCATATTGGGGCGACTGACGCGTGAAGGAATACATCTTGAGCGAACTCCTCAACCGCCGCCTGAGCCTGCTCGGCGCCAATCTTCCCCTGCTCAAGCAGTGCCTGCACGGTATTGAGCGCGAATGCCTGCGCGTGACCGACGAAGGTCGCCTGGCCCAGACTCCGCACCCGGATGCACTGGGATCGGCGCTGACCAACGAGCAGATCACCACTGACTATTCCGAGTCGCTGCTGGAGTTCATCACCCCCGCGCTGGCCGACCCGGCTAAGGTGCTCGAAAGCCTCGAACAGACCCACCGTTTCGTCTACAGCAAGCTGGGCGACGAGTACCTGTGGAGCCCATCGATGCCATGCACGTTGCCGGCCGAAGAGGACATCCCGATCGCCGAGTACGGCAGCTCGAACATCGGCAAGCTCAAGCACGTCTACCGCAAAGGCCTGGCCTTGCGCTATGGCCGCACCATGCAGTGCATCGCCGGCATTCATTACAACTTCTCGCTGCCAGAGGCTCTGTGGCCTTTGCTGCGTGCTGCCGAAGGCAGCAGCGAGCCCGACCGCGACTATCAGTCGTCGGCCTACATTGCGCTGATCCGCAACTTCCGCCGCTACAGCTGGTTGTTGATGTACCTGTTTGGCGCCTCGCCGGCCCTGGACAAAGGCTTCATGCGTGGCCGCCCGCACCAGCTCGAAGAGCTGGACGCCGAAACCCTGTACCTGCCCTACGCCACCAGCCTGCGCATGAGCGACCTGGGCTACCAGAGCAACGCCCAGGCGGGCCTCACGCCTTGCTACAACAACCTGGCCAGCTACACCGACAGCCTGCGCAAGGCGGTGGGCACGCCCTACCCGCCCTATGTCGAGGTCGGCACGCACGTCGACGGTGAGTGGGTACAACTGAATACCAACATCCTGCAGATCGAAAACGAGTACTACTCGAACATACGCCCCAAGCGCGTCACCTATACCGGCGAGCGGCCGATCCAGGCCCTGACTTCGCGCGGCGTGCAGTATGTGGAAGTGCGCTGCCTGGACATCAACCCGTTCCTGCCAGTGGGCATCGACCTGACCGAGGCGCGCTTCCTCGATGCATTCCTGCTGTTCTGTGCCCTGGAAGAAAGCCCGCAACTGGGCAATGCCGAGTGTGGCCAGTGCACCAGCAACTTCCTGGCCGTGGTCAAGGAAGGTCGCCGCCCGGGCCTGGAATTGCAGCGCAACGGCCAGCCGGTCAGCCTGAAGGTGTGGGCCGGCGAGCTGATCGAGCGTATTCGGCAGTTGGCCGAGCTACTGGACCAAGCCGAAGATACCGACGCCCACAGCAAGGCGCTGGATGCGCAACAGGCCAAGGTCGATGACGCCTCGCTGACGCCTTCGGCCCAGGTGCTGGCGCGCATGACCGAGCATGACGAAAGCTTCGTGCAGTTTTCGCTGCGCCAGAGCCGTATTCACGCCGAGACCTTCCGTGAACAGCCGCTGAGCCAGGAGCAGCAACAAACCTACGAGACGCTGGCCCGCGAGTCGCTGGCCAGGCAGGCCGAGCTGGAGCAGGAAGAAGTCGGTGATTTCGACCTGTTCGTGGGTGCCTATCAAGCCAGCATCCTGGCGATCAGCAACTGATGACGCGTACCGCTGCCCCGCGCAAACCGCGCGCCAGCAGCCAGGCCAGGATCGAAGCGATCCTGGCGGCTGCCCGCGAACTGCTGGCCGAGGTGGGGGTGGCGGCAATGTCGATCTACAGCGTGGCCGAGCGTGCGCAGATTCCGCCGTCGTCGGTCTATCACTTCTTCGCCAGCGTGCCGGCGTTGCTCGAGGCGTTGACCGCCGACGTGCACCGGGCTTTCCGTGAGGCTCTGAGGGCACCGATCGACAGCCAGGCGTTCAGTACCTGGCATGAGCTGTCACGGCTGATCGAGCAGCGCATGCTGGATATCTACAACCAGGATGCAGCAGCGCGGCAACTGATTCTGGCCCAGCACGGGCTGAGTGAAGTGGTGCAAGCCGATCGGCAGCACGACATGGAACTGGGCGACCTGATGTACAAGTTGTTCGACCAGCATTTCCACCTGCCGGTGATGCCGCTGGATGTGGATGTGTTTGCCCTGGCCATGGAGCTGAGCGACCGGGTGTATGCGCGCTCGGTGCAGCTGCATGAGGCGATCACCCCGCGTATGGCCGAGGAAGGCAAGCGGGTGTTCGAGGCGTATCTGGGGTTGTATCTGCCGCCGTTTCTAATCAAGCGTTGAATTTGGTGGCCTCACCGCCGGTGTCGCGATCGGGCTGCAAAGCAGCCCCGCGAGTTAAGCGTTACTAGGGCTGCTTTGCAGCCCTTCGCGGGCACGCCCGCTCCCACACTCAAGAAATGCGCGATCCCCTGTGGGAGCGGGCGTGCCCGCGAAGGGCCGCAAAGCGGCCCGCGGGCCACTTTCATCACAGCTTGGCGATAGACACTTCCGTCGACTTCACAAAGGCAATCACTTCACTGCCCACCTGCAGCTCCAGCTCACGCACGGAGCGGGTAGTGATCACCGAAGTGACGATGCCCGAAGCCGTCTGCACGTCGATTTCCGACAGTACCGGCCCTTCGAGGATTTCTTTCACAGTGCCTTTGAACTGGTTGCGCACGTTGATGGCTTTGATAGTCATGATTGGCTTCCTTTTGGCTTCTGGGGTTCAGTGCGCCCAACGCAGTTGCGTGGGCAGAGGGGCTACAGGATCCGGCTCGGGCGCAGCGCCCGGGGCCGACAGCACACGGTTGAGCACTTCGCTTTCCAGCGCAGCCAGGCGGTGCGAACCACGCGCCCGAGGCCGTGCCAGGTCGACAGTGAGGTCGAGCCCGACCTCGCCGTCTTCGATCAGGATCACCCGGTCAGCCACGGCAACCGCCTCGCTGACATCGTGGGTAACCAGCAGCACGGTGAAACCGTGCTGACGCCACAGGCGTTCGATCAGTTGCTGCATCTCGATACGGGTCAGGGCATCCAGCGCGCCCAACGGCTCGTCCAGCAACAGCAGGCGCGGCTGGTGGATCAGCGCCCGGGCCAGCGCCACACGCTGCTTCTGGCCACCCGAAAGCGCTGCCGGCCACTCATTGGCGCGGTCGGCCAGGCCAACCGCCTCCAGGGCATCCAGCGCTCGCGAGCGCCAGTCGCCAGACAGGCCCAGGCCCACGTTGTCGATCACCTTCTTCCAAGGCAGCAGGCGTGCGTCCTGGAACATCAGGCGGGTTTCTTCGCGCGCTTCGTCCAGCGGCGCGGCCCCGGCCAGCAACTGCCCGGCAGTGGGCTGGTCGAGCCCGGCCAGCAAACGCAGCAAGGTGCTCTTGCCGCAGCCGCTGCGGCCAACAATGGCCACGAACTGGCCGGCCGGAATGTGCAGGTCGATACCTTTCAAAACTTCGCGCTGGCCAAAGGCCTTGCGCACGCCATTGGCGGCCAGCGGGATGCCACGCAGCAGGCGTGGCGGCCGTTCCTTGAGCACGGTCATGCGCCCTCCTTCTTCGCCACTTGATAGGCTGGGTGCCAGCGCAACCACACACGCTCCAGGCCACGGGCGGCGAGGTCGGCGAGCTTGCCGAGCACGGCGTACAAAACGATGGCCAGCACCACCACGTCGGTCTGCAGGAATTCACGGGCGTTCATGGCCAGGTAGCCGATGCCGGCGTTGGCCGAGATGGTTTCGGCAACGATCAGGGTCAGCCACATGAAGCCCAGGGCAAAGCGCACGCCCACCAGGATCGACGGCAGCGCCCCCGGCAGGATCACCTGGCGGAACAGGCTGAAGCCGGACAACCCATAACTGCGGGCCATTTCCACCAGCGCCGGGTCCACATTGCGAATGCCGTGGTAGGTGTTCAGGTAGATCGGGAACAACGTGCCCAGCGCGACCAGGAAGATCTTCGCCGACTCATCGATACCAAACCACAGGATCACCAGCGGGATCAGTGCCAGGTGCGGCACGTTGCGTATCATCTGCACCGAGCTGTCGAGCAGGCGCTCGCCCCAGTTCGAAAGGCCCGTGATGAAGCCCAGCACCAGGCCGATGCTGCCGCCGATGACGAAGCCCAGCCCGGCACGCCAGCCACTGATGGCCAGGTGGGTCCAGATGTCACCGCTGCGCACCAGCTCGACGCCAGCACTGACCACGGCGCTAGGCGCCGGCAAGATGCGCGTCGACAGCCAGCCAGCACTGACCGCCAGCTGCCAGGCGGCCAGCAGCAGCACCGGCAGCGCCCATGGCGCCAGCCGCTGGGCAAGGTTGTTGGAAGTTGCACGACTCATGGCCTGGCCCTCAGCTCTGTGCGACGGACTTGGGCAGGATGTCGTTGGCTACCATCTCGCCGAACGGGCTCACGTAGCCACCCGCCTTGGGTTGTTCCGGGCGGTTCACGTCAATGTGCGGGAACAGCAGCTCGGCCACTCGGTACGACTCTTCCAGGTGCGGGTAGCCGGAGAAGATGAAGGTATCGATGCCCAGCTCGGCGTATTCCTTGACCCGTGCGGCCACGGTCGGGCCATCACCGACCAGCGCGGTACCCGCACCGCCACGCACCAGGCCAACACCCGCCCACAGGTTGGGGCTGACTTCCAGGTTGTCGCGGTTACCGCCGTGCAGGGCGGCCATGCGTTGCTGGCCCACCGAGTCGAAGCGCGCCAGTGAGGCCTGCGCACGGGCAATGGTTTCATCGTCCAGGTGCGAAATCAGGCGGTCGGCGGCGGCCCAGGCTTCTTCGTTGGTTTCGCGCACGATCACGTGCAGGCGGATACCGAAACGTACTTCGCGGCCTTGAGCACCGGCCTTTTTGCGCACTTGGGCGATCTTCTCGGCCACGGCTGCCGGTGGCTCACCCCACGTCAGGTACAACTCGACCTGTTCAGCCGCCAGGTCTTGGGCAGCCTCTGAAGAACCGCCGAAATACAGCGGTGGGCGGGGCTGCTGAATCGGCGGATAGAGAAGCTTGGCGCCCTTCACCTGAATGTGCTTGCCGTCATAGTCCACGTTCTCGCCTTCCAGCACCTTGCGCCAGATACGGGTGAACTCGACCGACGCCTCGTACCGCTCCTGGTGGTTCAGGTGCAGGCCGTCACCGGCCAGCTCGTCCGGGTCGCCGCCGGTGACCAGGTTGAACAGCGCCCGGCCGTTGGACAGGCGATCAAGGGTGGCTGCCTGCCGAGCAGCCACGGTTGGCGAGATGATGCCGGGGCGCAGGGCCACCAGAAACTTCAGGCGCTGGGTCACGGGGATCAGCGAGGCCGCGACCAGCCAGGAGTCCTCGCAGGAGCGCCCGGTCGGGATCAATACCCCACCAAAACCAAGCCGGTCGGCAGCTTGCGCGATCTGTTGCAGGTAACCGTGGTCGACCGCGCGGGCGCCATCGGCAGTGCCCAGGTACTTGCCGTCACCGTGGGTGGGCAGGAACCAGAAAATGTTCAGACTCATTGGAGTTGTCTCCTCAAGGGGGGCACGAGCCGGGGCGGTGCCCCGGCATGGGCGCATCATTCAAGGCGCGCTAGCGACCTTGGCCGGGGGTGTCCAGATCACATCCTTGATGCTCAACGGCTTGGGTATCAGCTTGAGCGCTTGGAAGGTGTCGGCGATCTTCTGCTGCGCCGCCACTACCTGCGGGGTCAGAGGCGCGGCGCCGTAGCCTTGGCGTTTGACCGAGGTAAGTGTGATGTCGGCAGGCAAGCCGAGCAGCGGCGCCACTTGGTCGGTGACTTCCTGCGGGTTGGCCTGCGACCACTCGCCCACGGCGCGCACTTGCTCGATAACGGTGTTGATCACCGCTGGGTGCTCGGTCGCGTAGTTGCGGGTAGCGAGATAGAACTGATGGTTGTCGACCAGGCCCTTGCCGTCACGCAGGGTGCGCGCCTGCAACTGTTGCTCGGCGGCGGCCTGGTACGGGTCCCAGATCACCCAGGCGTCGACACTGCCGCGCTCGAAGGCTGCGCGGGCGTCGGCCGGCGGCAGGTAAACCGGCTGGATGTCGCTGTATTGAAGGCCTGCGTCTTGCAGTGCACGCACCAGCAGGTAGTGCACATTGGAGCCTTTGTTGAGGGCGACTTTCTTGCCTTTGAGGTCCTTCACCGACTGCACCGGCGAACCCTTGGGCAAGAGAATCGCTTCGCTGTGCGGCGCGGGCGGTTCATAGGCCACATAGAGCAGGTCGGCGCCGGCGGCCTGGGCGAATACCGGTGGTGTTTCACCGGTGACGCCGAAATCGATCGAGCCGACGTTCAGCCCTTCAAGCAGCTGCGGGCCGCCGGGAAACTCGGTCCACTGCACCTGTACGCCCTGCTCGGCCAGGCGCTTCTCCAGCGTGCCCTTGGCCTTGAGCAGCACCAGGGTGCCGTATTTCTGATAACCGATACGCAGGCTCTCGGCCTGGGCTTGGGTAATGGCGCCGAAGGACACAGCCGCCGCGAACAGGGCGACCAGACCGCGACGCAAGAAGACTGTGCGCATGGCGCTCTCCTGTGCGATAGGGTTCGGGTTGCACCTGCTTGCCTCGTTGGCGGGCGAGTAAGGTGGTAAAGCGGATAAAACCGGTCAGATGCTCCAGCGAGCACTGAGCAGGCGTTCGTTCAGTACACCGGGGGCCACGGGGCGCGGCCGACGGGTCAGGGCAACGTGGAAGGTTTCCAGCGAGTCCTGCAGGCGTTCTTCCAGCGCGGGTAGCAGCTGCGCGGGCTTGCTGCCCTCTGCATAAGCGACTTGGCTGTCGTCAGCGAAGATCCCTTGCAGGGTCTCTTGCGCCTTGAGTGCAGACAGCACAGGCTTGAGTGCGTAATCCACCGCCAGCATGTGGGCGATGCTGCCGCCGGTGGCGATCGGCAACACGATCTTGTGTGCCAAAGCGCGTTCGGGCAGCAGGTCGAGCAAGGTTTTCAGAGCACCGGCAAACGATGCCTTGTACACCGGCGTGGCGACGATCAGGCCATCGGCCTGGGCCACCAGTTGCTGGAAGTGCTGTACCTGCGGGCTGTCGAAACGGGCATGCAGCAGGTCTTCGGCAGGGAAGTCACGTACCTGGAACGTCACCACTTCGACGCCGCGATGCTGCAGCCACTCGCGCGAACGCTCCAGCAGCACGCCGGAGCGTGAACGTGGACTTGGGCTACCACCGATTGAGACGACCAACATTGCAGCGCTTCCTTGTGTTCTGTTGGGGGTGACATTAGCAGTCAGTTTATATATCTAGAAATCATATTTTTTTATTTGTTTATTCCATTTTGGTTTAAAGCTTCAAGTTACAAGCCGCAAGCTGATCTGCTCTTGCTCTTGCTCTTGCTCTTGCTCTTGCTCTTGCTCTTGCTCTTGCTTTTGCTTTTGCTTTTGCTTTTGCTTTTGCTTTTGCTTTTGCTTTTGCTTTTGCTTGCAGCTTGCAGCTTGCAGCTCGCAGCTCGCAGCTCGCAGCTCGCAGCTCGCAGCTAAAAAAAGGGCCGTCGAAACGGCCCGAAAATCCCTGTGAGGCTAAGAGCGATGCAACGAGGAATGCGTTAACGATTGGGCTGGGGGGTCAGGCGCAGATAGGGTTTGACGGCCCGATACCCTTTGGGGAAGCGCTGCTTGATCTCTTCTTCGTCCTTGAGCGGAGGCACGATCACCACGTCGTCGCCGTCTTGCCAGTTACCTGGCGTGGCCACCTTGTGGTTGTCGGTCAGCTGCAGCGAGTCGATCACCCGCAGGATTTCATTGAAATTGCGCCCGGTACTGGCCGGGTAGGTGATGGTTAGCCGCACCTTCTTGTTCGGGTCGATCACGAACAGCGAGCGCACGGTCAGGGTGTCGCTGGCGTTCGGATGGATCAGGTCATAAAGGTCTGAAACCTTGCGGTCGGCGTCGGCGATGATCGGGAAATTGACCACGGTGTTCTGGGTTTCGTTGATGTCGGCGATCCATTTGTGGTGCGAATCGACCGGGTCGACCGACAAGGCAATGGCCTTGACTCCGCGTTTGGCGAATTCGTCCTTGAGCTTGGCAGTCAGGCCCAGCTCAGTGGTGCATACCGGGGTGAAGTCAGCCGGGTGGGAGAACAGCACCCCCCAGCTGTTACCCAGCCACTCGTGGAAACGGATCTTGCCTTCGCTGGAATCCTGTTCGAAATCGGGGGCGATATCGCCGAGTTTTAGGCTCATAGGCTGCGGCTCCTGGGCTGGGTTGTGGTCAGCGTGTGAATTGACTGTGCCTGCAATTGACTAAAAACAAAAAGAATAAATAATGATTTATTTATAGCTTTTTGACATTACAGGCTGCAGTCATGAAAAAGCCTCGCACTAGGCGAGGCTCTTTGGTGTCGCTACGGCTTACAGGAAGCTGTAAGTGTAGTTCACGATGAAGCGAGTCTGGTCCTGGTCGGCGCTGGCTTCGCTGCTGCCACCACGGTACACACCCTGGCGCAGGCTGAAGCCCAGGCCTTTGAGGGTGCCTTGCTGAATGGTGTAGTCGACGCGGGCGTCACGTTCCCATTCGTTGTAGGTGCCGTGGCCGCTCTTGTAGCGAATGTCGTCACCGCGCAGGTAGGAAACCGAAGCCTTCAGGCCCGGAACGCCAAGCGAGGCGAAATCATACGAGTACTGGCCGAAGTTGGTGTTCTCACCGGCACGGGCGAACTGGTTGATCATGCTGTCGGTGAACAGGTAGAAGCTGGAACCGGCAGCGCCTTCAGGGCGACCGTTACCGTCAACCACGTTGCCCTGGTTCAGCCAGACGAAACCGCCGTCATCGCTGACTTGCTGACGACCGAGCATCAGCGCGTGGCCACCCAGGGTGTAGGTGAACATGGCCGACCAGGTCTTGTTGTCGACCTTGCCAGTGTTCTTGGCGTAGCCACCGTTGTTGCTGAAGTTGTAGCCACCGCCGTGACCGTTGTTGCCGTCACTGCTGCTGTCGAAGTAGCGCAGGTCGGTCTTGAACGACTGGTCGTCGGCGATCTTGAAGACGTGGGTGGCACCCAGGAAGTGCTGCTTGTAGAAGTCTTCCAGGTTCGAGTAGTAGTACTGCAGGGTCAGGTCTGGAGTGAGCTTGTAGTCCAGGCCGCCGTAGCGGAACTTGTTGCTGTCGGCAGTGGCGCCAGCGACCGACAGGCCGGTACGGTTGCTCGACGCACGACCCATGGCGTGGGTCAGCTGACCGGCGTTGATGGTCAGGTTGTCGATTTCCTTCGACTGGATGGTGCCACCCTCGAAGGTTTGCGGCAGCAGACGCCCGTCGTTGGAGACCAGGATCGGCAGGTTTGGCGCCAGGGCGCTACCGAAGTGCACTTCGGTCTTGGAGAAGCGAGCCTTGGCGTTGGCGCCAAAACGTGCCCACTGGCTAGCGGCCGAGCCGTCCGAGTCGCTTGGGAAGAAGCTGCTGTTGTCAGGGTGTTTGCCACGGCCACCGTCCAGGTGGATACCCCACAAGGCCTGGGCATCGACACCAAAACCAACGGTGCCTTCAGTGAAACCAGAGATGTAATCGAGCTTGAAGCCCTGACCCGACTCGCGGTTGTCAGCACCGCCATCGCGGTTGTCGTTGTTGAAATACATGGTGCGCGAGCTGAGGGACAGCTTGCTGTCTTCCACGAAACCGGCAGCGCCTGCTGTTTGGGCGAAAACCCCCAGTGCCACGGCCACGGCCAGGCTGGACTTGTACATGATGTGCTCCTCTACGTTCTAATTTTTGTGTATCTCTGGCGGCAGGGTCTTGTGCCCCGCTCACCGTGGATTGGCGATTTAGTCCCAAAGTGTGACTAGTAAGTCAAACGTTTCTAAACGTTTCTCGACTTTGGTCTAAGGCGCCACCTGCGCTACAGGATAATGACAATCCTATAAATCCAAAATGACCGTTTTGTGAATTTCTAAGATTTTTAGGGAATATGTAACGAACCTTTGCAACCAATAGTTGTAGCTAGCCGGGCTCTAATAGCTTTTTGCTATTTGAAAACGTTTGCTAATAACCTAATTCCTTAATGTTCTATAGGGACGGAGAAGCCTAGCAGGCTGATCTGATTTCGCCATTGACCCAGGTTATGGCCCTTCGCAGGCTTTGTAGGAGCGGCCTTGTGTCGCGATGGGGCGCGATGCGGCCCTGAACGCTCAGCGTCGCAGCAGCCATCGTCAGGGCCGCTTCGCGCCCCATCGCGACACAAGGCCGCTCCTACAGCTTTACCTCCTAAGCTAATGCGAAAAAGTTATTTATTTTAATTTTTTTAGATCATTTAGCCTTTTCGCATACCCCAGTTTGCCTGACGAGAGGTTCACCATGATCCCGCATGCCCCGCTGCGCCTGTTCGCCGCCCTGACCCTCGCCAGCGCCAGCTGGCTGGCCCAGGCGGCCGACCTGACCGTCGCCTACCAGACCACCGTCGACCCCGCCAAGGTGGCGCAGGTGGATGGCGACTACGAAAAAGCCAGCAAGGCCAGCATTGACTGGCGCAAGTTCGATAACGGCGCCGATGTGATCACCGCAGTGGCCAGCGGTGACGTGCAGATCGGCTACCTGGGCTCCAGCCCACTGGCCGCCGCCGCCACCCGCAAGCTGCCGGTCGAGACGTTTCTGATCGCAACGCAGATTGGCGCAGGCGAGGCACTGGTCGCCCGCGACAGCATCAAGACGCCACAAGACCTGGTCGGCAAGAAAGTCGCGGTGCCCTTCGTTTCAACTGGCCACTACAGCTTGCTGGCAGCCCTGAAGACCTGGAACATCGACCCCTCCAAGGTGCAGATACTCAACCTCGCGCCCCCTGCGATCATTGCCGCCTGGAAACGCGGCGACATCGACGCCACCTACGTCTGGGACCCGGCCTTGGGCGTGGCCAAGGAAAACGGCAAGGTGCTGATCACCTCGGGCGAGCTGGCCGCAAAAGGCGCCCCCACCTTCGATGCCTGGATCGTGCGCAAGGACTTCGCCGAGAAGCACCCCGACGTGGTCAAGGCTTTCGCCAAGGTCACCCTCGATGCCTACGCCGAATACCGCAAAGACCCGCAAGCCTGGCTGGCTGACAAAGGCAACGTGGACAAACTGGTGAAGCTGTCCGGCGCCAAGGCCAGCGACATTCCGGTGCTGCTGGAGGGCAACGTCTACCCACTGGCCGCCGACCAGGCCAGCGCACTGGGTGCACCCACCACCCAGGCACTGACCGACACGGCCAACTTCCTCAAGCAGCAAGGCAAGGTCGACGCCGTACTGCCGGACTACTCGCCGTACGTCAGCGCCAAGTTCCTTCCAAACTGAACCGGAGCCCGCCATGGCCTTGCTCGAACTGGAGCGCATCAGCGCACAGTACCCCGGTGCCGCCACCCCGGTGCTGGCCGACATCAACCTGAGCCTGGGGCCGCGCCAACTGCTGGTGGCCCTGGGGCCATCCGGCAGCGGCAAAACCTCGCTGCTCAACCTGATCGCCGGCTTCGTTACCCCCAGTGGCGGCCGCATCACCCTCGACGGTGTACCGGTGCAAGGGCCTGGAGCCGAGCGCGGTGTGGTGTTCCAGGACGACGCGCTGCTGCCCTGGCAGAACGTGCTGGGCAACGTCGCATTCGGCCTGGAGCTGGCCGGCGTACCGCGCGCCGAGCGTGAAGCCAAAGCCCGCGAGATGCTGGCCCTGGTCGACCTCGCCGGCTTCGGCGAGCGGCGCATCTGGCAGTTGTCCGGCGGCCAGAAGCAACGCGTGGGCCTGGCCCGGGCGCTGGCAGCCGACCCACGGGTGCTATTGATGGACGAACCGTTCGGCGCCCTCGATGCCTTCACCCGCGAGCAGATGCAGGCGTTGCTGCTGCAGGTATGGCAGCGCACCGCCAAGCCGGTGTTCCTGATTACCCACGACATCGAAGAAGCGGTATTCCTGGCCAGCGAACTGGTACTGCTGGCGCCCAACCCGGGGCGCGTGGTGGAACGCCTGCAACTGGACTTCGGCCAGCGTTATGCCGCTGGCGAATCGGCCCGGGCGATCAAGTCCGACCCGGCCTTCATCGAAACCCGCGAGCACGTACTGGCGCGGGTGTTTTCCCAACGCCAAAGCCTGTAGGAGCGCGCATGAGCAGCCTGGACCTGCCGGTTACCGGCAAACACGACGCCCAACCCCGGCCAGCCATCAAGCTGCGCCGCCCACGTTCCACCCGCTGGATCAGCACCCTGACCCTCGCCAGCCTGTTGCTGGCGTGGTGGCTGGTGACGGCCGCCGGCTGGGTCGAGCCGCTGTTCCTGCCCTCGCCCGGCGACATACTGGCCAAGGGCTGGACCTTGCTGACCCAGGGTTACATGGATGCCAGCCTGTGGCAGCACCTGGGCGCCAGCCTGGGGCGCATCGGCGTGGCCCTGCTGGCCGCCGCGCTGACCGCCATACCGGTTGGCATCGCCATCGGCTACAACCGCGTGGCACGCGGCATCCTCGACCCGCTGATCGAGTTCTACCGGCCGATCCCGCCGCTGGCCTACCTGCCCTTGATTGTCATCTGGTGCGGCATCGGCGAGCTGTCGAAGGTGTTGCTGATCTTCCTGGCGATCTTTGCGCCGATCGCCATTGCCACCGCCACCGGTGTACGTACCGTCGACCCGGCCAAGTTGCGTGCAGCGCAGTCGCTGGGCGCAAGCAACGCTCAGCTGATCCGGCACGTGATCCTGCCGAGCGCGCTACCCGAGATCCTCACCGGGATCCGCATCGGCCTGGGGGTTGGCTGGTCGACGCTGGTCGCCGCCGAGCTGATTGCCGCCACCAGTGGCCTGGGCTTCATGGTGCAGTCGGCGGCGCAGTTTCTGGTTACCGACGTCGTAGTGCTGGGCATCCTGCTGATCGCCTTGATTGCCTTCGCACTGGAAATGAGCCTGCGCGCCCTGCAACGCAAGCTGGTGCCCTGGCATGGGCAAAGCCACTGAACCCTATTGTCCACGCCAGCACACTGGCGCCTGACTGAAGAGACTGACATGAGCCTGACCATCACTCCCCTCAGCCCCGCGCTCGGCGCCCAGATCAGCGGCGTGGACATCAGCCGCGACATCACCGCAGCACAACGCGACGCCATTGAACAGGCGCTGCTGCAGCACCAGGTGCTGTTCTTCCGCGACCAGCCGATCAACCCGGAACAACAGGCGCGCTTTGCCGCCCGCTTCGGCGACCTTCACATTCACCCGATCTACCCCAATGTGCCGAACACCCCGCAGGTGCTGGTGCTCGACACGGCGGTCACTGATGTGCGCGACAACGCCGTGTGGCACACCGACGTGACCTTCCTGCCAACCCCGGCACTGGGTGCGGTGCTCAGTGCCAAGCAGTTGCCGGCCTACGGTGGCGATACCTTGTGGGCCAGCGGCATCGCTGCCTTTGAAGCCTTGTCGGCGCCGCTGCGGGGCATGCTCGACGGGCTGACCGCCACTCACGACTTCACCAAGTCGTTCCCGCTGGAACGCTTTGGCACCACCGCTGAAGACCTGGCGCGCTGGGAAGCCACGCGGCGCAACAACCCACCCTTGTCGCACCCGGTAGTGCGTACGCATCCGGTGAGCGGGCGCAAGGCGTTGTTCGTCAATGAGGGGTTTACCACGCGCATCAATGAGCTGAGCGAGCTGGAGAGCGAGGCGTTGCTGAAGCTGCTGTTCGCCCATGCCACACGGCCAGAGTTCAGCATTCGCTGGCGCTGGCAGGAGCATGACGTGGCGTTCTGGGACAACCGCGTGACCCAGCATTTTGCCGTGGATGACTACCGGCCCAATCGGCGGGTGATGCACCGGGCGACGATCCTCGGGGATGTGCCCTTTTAGTTGTTGCCTGTTCTGGCCTCTTCGCGGGCACGCCCGCTCCCACAGGTCCGGTACCGGTTTCGAAACCTGTGATGTACCTGTGGGAGCGGGCGTGCCCGCGAAGAGGCCAGAACAGGAACGCCTGGTCCCACAGGTCCGGCACCGGTTTCGAAACCTGTGATGTACCTGTGGGAGCGGGCGTGCCCGCGAAGAGGCCAGA